>JAKSBM010001054.1 GCA_022361135.1 Desulfobacterales bacterium
GAGCCGGAAACCGTCACCCCACCGGATGAAGAGGCCACCAAGGTTCCCGATCCCGCAGCAATGGTCAGGGTAAAATTGGATCCGGTGGAATCCACATCGGAAAGGGTCATGGCAGAGAGGTCGAGGTTGCCTGTTTGATCTTCGGTCACCGTTATGGATGTGGGGATATTTGATAGCGATGGGGCGTCATTCACAGCTGTGATGTCAACCTGAACCGAGCCCAGATTGACCTGGCCGCTGCCATCCTGATCGTTTGCAACCAGAGAAAGGGAGTCGACGCCGCTTCCGTTGAGGTTGAGGGTGCCGGTGTACTGGATGTTGGAGGCTGTGTTCAAGAATGAATCAATATCCGTCACTGTACCGGTGAGGGTCAATGAACTGCCGCCGGATCCGGTGACGGTGACGCCTCCGCCCGAAACTGCAGTCAGGGTTCCTGAACCTGCACCGATAAGGAGGGTGAAGTTGGAACCAGTGGAGTCCATATCTCCAATTGTCAGGCTGGAGAGATCCACGTTTGAAGCCACGTCTTCATTCGCGGTGACGGTGAGGGGCAGACCGGCGATTTGCGGCGCATCGTTGACATTGGTAATATCGACCTGAACTGTTCCCAGGGAAACATTCCCACTTCCGTCCTGGTCGTCCCCGGTAAGGGTAAGGGTGTCGGCGTTGGTTCCCTGGACATTGGCTGCCCCGGTGTATTGAATATTGGAGCTGGTGTTCAGATAGGTGTTGATATTGGCCACCGATCCCACCAGGGAGAGGGTACCGGTTCCCGATCCGGATATGGTGATATTTGGATCCGAAGTTGCCGTGAGTGTTCCTGAGCCTGCTGTAATGGACAGGTTGAAATCCGGATCCGTGGAATCCACATCCGCCAGGGTCAGTGCGGATAGGTCAAGGTTGGAAAGGGTATCTTCGGTCATGGTGACCGAAGTAGGAAGGCCGGAAATGGTTGGGGCATCATTCACAGCATTAATATTGATTTCAATGTTGGGGTTCGAAATCAGGTTTGCACTTCCGTCGGTGACGGAAACAGTTATGTTTGCCGCCTTTGCCCCATGGACGTCCAATGGGCCCTGGTATCGGATATTGCTTGTGGTGTCCAGGTAGGTGTTAATGTCTGCGGCCGAGCCGGAGAGCCTCAGGTTGGTGGCGTTGAGAAGGGTTGCTGTTACCCCTGATCCCACCCCCGATCCGTCGGCCGGGGTGGCAAAGCTGCCCACATCCGCAGACAGGGTGAGGGTCAGATTATCCCCGTCGACATCGGCCACGGTGACCCCTGACAGATCCACATTGGAAAGGGTATCTTCATTTATGGTGATATCCATGGGGGTACCGGCGATGGTGGGGGCATTATTTGAGACCACATTATCGATGACCAGGTCGTCGATGAGTGCGGACATTGTACTGTCCGAGGTTGAAATTCGTAATTCCGTTATCCCTGTGAAATTGAGCGACGGAGTGGTTGAACCATAGCCATAAATGGAGCCGGTGGTATAACTTTGGGGGGTATCTGTTGTGAAGACAAAGGTTTCATAGTTGTAGGAATAGTTTTGAACTGTGATCGCGGTGACGTCAAATGTGGCTCCATCGGCAAAGCGGATTATCACTTCCGATTCTGTGGGGGTGTTTTTGCCCCCGCCGGCTAAGACCATATCATTCACGGCATAGGTTGAGACATCGGTACCATCAATAATTAATGTTGTGCTGCCATATGTGAATTCTGCGTTGGAGGAGGCTGCGCCATTGTATGCGCCTGAATTTGCGATGGAATATGCGTTGAAGTCAATGGTCTGGGAGGTTAATACATGGAAGAAATCCTTGGTGCTTTTGGCATCAAATGCCGGTTCTGTTTCAATATTTCCCACATGGACTTCCAGCTCCCAATCCCCGCCCAGGTTATTGGTGCCCGTGAGATCGTCGGAGGCAGCAATGTCTGCATCGGTTTTAATGGCCAGTTCTTCAATGAAATCCATCCCTTCCTGGGTTTGGCCCACTTCGCAGCCGTAGAGCAAAATATCTCCGTCCGAAGCCAGGGCCGAGCCAATGGCGGCCAGGCTTTGGCTGTATT
The DNA here is from genome assembly GCA_022361135.1 of Desulfobacterales bacterium. The sequence continues at coordinate 2,072 of JAKSBM010001054.1, forward strand.
GATTCAGGGTCTCCTGGGAGAGGAGGGCGTTGCCCAATCGGAATTCCCCCTGACTGCCGTGGGAGAGAATGTGCAGAGAATCGATGGTTCCCATATTACTGAGGGTCTGGGCCAGCGTTTCAAGACTGTTTTCGGATCCGGAAATGAGAATAACGTCCAGGCCGGCGTCCCGGGCGGCCTGGGAGAGGATTTCATGGTCTTCAACTCCGGTGTCAATGACGGCCACCCCCCGCCCCGACCCCGGGGTGATATCAAGGGCGGCCAGTAGGGTGTTGTCCGTTGGGGTGACTTCGCTATCCGGGCTGACCGGTGCGGTGATTTCAGCCGCGGCATCGCCCATGGCTCCGTCATACATGAGCCGTTGTTCCAGTGGGGCGATGAGCCCCTTATGCCATAATTGGTTTTTAGGGGGAGTTTTTCCCATGGTGCATACCTCGCATATGGGGTTAAAATTCGCTTTCCCGGATGAAAACCGAGAGGGCATAGTGCCAAGCACGGATCGCCGGGCTTTCCGGCCGGGCATGGATCCGGACTTGTCCGGGCAGCCGGTGGAAAAACCCTGTCACCGGGATTGGGATTTCCAGGGTGACCTGATACACGCTCTTTTCCGGCTTCAGCTCCCGGGCCGGGGTCTGCCTTACCGGGATGGGACCGCCATGGACCGATGCCAATTCACCATGGGGAAGGAGTGCCATGGCCGTGGTGGCGATTTCCGTGACCACGGCGGTGTGGGGTGTGGGCTGTGGGCCGTAAAAGAGGGCCGATGCGTTTTCGGGGATTCTGTGGAGTTGGTTTTCCTTCAGGTACGCGGTGATGCGGTTGAATTCAGGGGAAACAATCATGGCCATGGGTTGGTTTTCCCGGACCCATTGACCCGGTGTCTGCTGTATGAGCTGGCTGACCCGGCCATTCCCCGGCGCCGTGATTCGACCCTGCCGAATTTGTTTCTCTATGCCCTTAAGGTCGGTTTGAACCTGAATCCATTGCTGGGTCAGGATATCCAATTCATTGAGATCCTTGGGAGAGGCGATGTGGCGGTCCAGGCGTATTTGTATGTAATCGGCCCTTCGGAGGAGCATGGTCTTCTTTTTTTCAAGCTCCGGCATGACAAGTTCAAAGAGCAGCTCTCCGGTGTTAACCTGTTGGCCCGGTTGAACATGGATTTGTTTGAGTAAACCACTGGCCTGGGAATAGACGGTTGTCGTTTCCCTGGCTTCCAGGACCGCGGGTAGGGTAAGCCGGCTTTGCCAAGGGACGAAGGCCGTCAGGAGTATGACAGTGACGATTCCCAGGCTGAGTATGAGGCGGCCGTTGATGCGGATCAGGCCTGGGATTTCTCTCCATGCCTTGATTTCCTTGAGAATCGGATTGAGGATCAGGGTGTGGATTTCAAAGAGAAACAGGGCGATGCCCAGTCCCTTGAAGGTGAAATAGTATAGCATGAGGGCGATGCCGGTGAATAGGAAAAATCGATAGACCCAGGTGGCATAGGCATAGGAAATGAACAGCGCCCTTCTTCCACGGGGAAGGGATTCCGGCGGCGGGTGAACCGTTCCAAAAATGAGTTGTCTCAGGTGGTGACGGGCCAGGGAAAAGGCTCTGGGCTGGAGATTTTCCGCCCCCAGGGCATCGGCCAGGGCATAGTAACCGTCAAAGCGCATGAATGGAAGCAGATTGATAGCCAGGCTGGAAATGAGGCTGGTGGTGGCAATGAGGAGCATGAGGCTTTTTAAAATTCCCACATCCATGAAATTCCATAAAAAGCCTGCAAGGCAGGCCAGGGCCAGTTCAACCTTTATTCCCGCCAGGGCAATGGCCAGCCGTTGTCGTGGTGAGGGGAGCCGCCAGGCATCGGTGGTGTCGGTGTAAAAGAGGGGGTAGAGGAGGAAAAAGGCCATTCCCATGATGGGGACTCTACAGCCCAGTCGTTTGGCCGTATAGGCGTGTCCCAATTCATGGAGGGCCTTGACTCCGAAGAGGCATGCACCAAATGCCAGGGCACCCCCTGGGGTGAAAAAATGGGGGATTCCACCCAAAAAGCCTTCCCATTGACGGATGATCATGAACAGGCCGATCAATCCCAGCAAACGAATGCCCCATCTGGGCCATGGATGGAAAAAGAAGGCCGCCAGGGGAAGGATGCGGGTGAGGAATCGGTCCGGGTTGACCAAGGGGATGCGGAAATAGAGGAAGTGGGTCAAAAGAAACTGGAGGGGATTTTGGGGGGCCTGGTTTTGTTCGTGGGCCTTGCGCAGGGCAGATCGGGTCGGGGCATCCTCGGTGGTGGTCAACCCTTTGGTCCGCAGAAAGTCGATGAATTGGTCCAGCACCTCCATGTCAAGGCCCCTGTGGATTTTAGGAAGGGAGGAAAGCCATTGTTTTAGGGGCAGGCCCGGTTGCCATCGGGAAAGCATGGTAAAGGCGTCCTGGCCAAGCCGGTAGTAGGCATTGGCCACGGGATCGTGGAGGAGCCAGCCCGGGGAACCGTCTTCACCGGGAGCGGCCGTGGAGATGCTCAGGTCCTGCCTCAGGGGGGGGAGGCGTTCCTGGGCGGCATGGGGTTTCATAAACGCCACCATCAGATTCCCCACCATTGACGCAGGCTGGTTATGGGACGGCGGAATAAATAATAAAATAGGGTGACCGATTCCCCATATACTTTGGCCGTTCCGGTGAGTCCCAGGCGGGGGCTTGGGGACCCGGGGTCCAATGCCGCTGTGACCACATAGGCCAGGTCTCCCCTGTCCGTGGGCCGGGGATCATACTCAAACCTTAGGATTCGACCTTCAAGGGAAGAAAGGGGGTCCTGGTCCAGGAATAGGCGGACCCGGTTGCCGGGTTGGAGGACCAGGGCATCCTTTACAGGAAGCATGATTTCGATTTCCACCTTGCTGGGGTCGGCCACCTGGAGAATGGCCTCCCCCGGGCTTACTGGTCTACCCTGCCAATGGTCGGGCCGGCTGAGAACAGCCACCCCGTTTTTTTCCGCACGGAGTATGGATTTTTCCAATCGGTCCTGGGCATAGTCCAATTCCGCCCGGCAGAGATCCGTTCTCGCTTCAAGCTCGGCCAGGGCTTCCCGGTTGTCTGCATCGCTGAAGGAGGCACGCTCGGCCCGTTTTAACTGGGCCATTGCCACCTCCAGGGTTTTGGCCGATACCTGGACCTGGTTCTGCATTTCCGTATCGTCCAGCCGGGCAAGGATCTGGCCGGGCACCACGGGCTGGTTGGGTTGAACCAGGACCCGTTCCACCACTCCCTGGACCGGTGAGGTGAGGACAAAGGCGTCCAGCGGGACCACCCGGGCCTGGCCCAGGACCGAAAGGGTCACCGGGAAAAACATGGCCAGGCAGGCCAGGGCCGCCAGGACAATGGAAAGGGAGGGGCGGGTCAGCCACCGCCCCAGGGGCAGTGGAGTGGGGCGATTATGGAACCCCTGGAGGGCGTGGGCATAACTCAGTCCCAGGTGGTCGAGCAGGGTTTGTTCGCTGGGATTGTTCCAATTTGGATGGCGGGCCAGCCAGAGGATGCCCAAAAGACCGTGCACCGGGGAGATCAGGGGGAGCCAGAAGACATGGGGTGGGCTGAGGCGATCCCGTTCTTCAATGCAGTCCCGGGGCAGTTCTTCCCAGGAAAGGGCATGGGGGGAAAGGCGTTCCGGTCCATGGTTTTCCAGGGCTGCGGTTTTTTCCACCCAGTGGATAAATGGACTGGTGGTATCCGGGGCGGCCATGCCGGAAACCGATTTGACCCTGGGGGCCTTTCCCGAAGGGGGGAAGGTGAGAAGCGCGACCTGGTCACAGGGGATGAGATTGCCTGTTTCATTGGCAATGATAAATTCCAGGGATTTCAGGGAAGGGGCGTTGCGAAGATTTTTTTCCAATTCAAATAGGGTGGCGAGTTTGTCCTGGCTGGCATCATGGTTTGTCTTCATTCCACCCCCGCGGCCTGGTCCAGGACAATTTCAGGGGCGGGGAATCGGACCGTGGTGGTCATGCCCGGCAACAAGCCGGTATTCCCAGCGCTGAGTCGTCCCTTGATTTTTACCATTTTACTCACCGGATCCACCCCTGCACCCACCGCAGCAATGGTTGCCATGATTTCCCCCCGGCCTTCGTCCAGCAGCACCCTGAATCTCAACCCTGGTTTAAGCCAGGTCAGCCATTTGGACGGGGCCAAGACTTCAATTTCCAGGTCGTCGGAGCTGACCAGTTCGAAAATCTTTTGGTTGGGGGCCACGGTTTCATATACCCTGGTAAAACTGGATACCAATCGTCCATTGAATGGGGCACGGATGGCGCACCGCGAAAGGCTGAGGCGGGCAATTTCCATCTCAGCCATGCGAGATTTAACTTCGGCTTCTGCCAGGGCTACGGATAGACCGCCCACGGATTCCAGAAGGGCCAGTTTTCGCATGTTTCCCAGCTTGGCCCGGGCGGCTTCCAGTTCGGCTTCGGCCTTTTTGGTCTGGGCACGGAATAGGCCGTCGTCAAAGGCCACCAGCAGATCCCCTTTTTTGAAGGTTTCTCCCTCGGTGACGGCAATGTGCTGGATAACACCGGAGATTTGGCTGGATATGATGGGTTTGTGGGCGGCCACAATGATCCCCCGGGCTGTATAATGGCCGGGGGCTTCGGCCCGGGTGGAAGACGCAAAAAAGCCGATGCCGAAAAGGAGCAGCAAAACCCCGGCAAGCCGGGTATGTTTAATGGGGTATCTATGCATAAATTATGATTTGGGTTTGGGGAGGTAATATTCCAGGCCTTCCACATCCACGAGGCTGGACTTCTGCCAGTTTTCCATGTGCGTTTTTATGCTGACGGTCAGACCTCGCAGGGTCCAGCCATCTATGAAGGGGGGGACGGGATCCACGCCCATGGTCCATAGGAGGCGGCCAAAATTATTCTGCATCTCTGCATAGGCGGCATCCCGCCTGAATTTGGCCAGGAGTCGGTTGAGTTCCTGACCAATCACCGCCTGCTGGCCGTCGGAACCGGATTTCTTGGCATTGGTTTTTTGTTTCAGGATTCTGTCTTCCACCATGAAAATCAGGTTTTCCAGCTCAAATTCCCGGGCACTCTGGATGTGGGCGGCCTTGGCCAGGTGGACCTGCATGAGAATTGTGGAGGACATGAGCAAGTGCTGTTGGTGTTTGAGGGCCTGGTCCACCTCTGCATTTTTAAGGGTTTTGGGCATTTTCAGGATGTTGAGCAGGGAGCCGGAGAGGCGGCCTCCAAAATCATACCAGGAGTGGTTCACCAGGTAGGAGTTGCTGTCGTAGTTCCACCCAGCATCCAGGTTGAGATTGGGGAGTAGGCTGAGCAGGGCCCGCCGGGTTTCCTTTTGGCTGATGCGAATCTGGTACCGGCCTTCCATGAGTTCGGGGCGGCTGAGCAGGGCGATTTTTTCCATGGTTTTCACATTCCATGAAATGGGTGTCTGCAGGGGGACCTCATCCCCGGGGTCGGCAATGGTGAAGTTGGTCTGGGGGGAGACGCCCATGAGGTGGGCCAATTCGGATTTGGCACCCATGAGTTCCTTATTCAGCCTTTCCAGGGTCCGGAGCATATTGAGCAGGGAGCGTTGGTACTCCAGGGCAGTGACCGGAGCATCCAGACGTTGGGCTTCGATTTGTCGGGAGGCCTCCAGCATTTTTTTTACCTTTTCCATGAGCGGAGGTACCTGTTTCTGGAGTCTCTGGGCGGAGAGGGCTTCCCACCAGCTGGTGCCCACGTCGTTGATGATATTGTGGATGGTTTTCCGCTCTGCCTCCCGGGCAATGAGATATCGATCGCTTTCCTGCTGGGCCTTCACATAGGAGAGACCAAAATCAAGGATGCTCCAGGTGAATGCGGCATCCCCGTTATGCTTTTCCCTGTCCTGGGAGATGGAGGCCTCAAGGGATTCCTGGCCCGTTAAGAAGGATTGACTGGAGGATGCGCTGTCGTTGTCCCGTTGCATGTAACCGGCGTTGAAGGCGATGTCCGGAAGCATATCGTACCGGGTCAGCTTGGCCTGGCTCAGGGAAAGCCCCGATTTCATCAGGTAGATGCGATACTCCCGGTTGTATTTTATGGCCCGGGCCATGGCTTCGTAGAGGGTGACCGGTGCCTTCATCGATTCCTGCTCCAGGGCCAGGGTGGCCAGGTCAGACCGGGCCTTCTGCCAGAGTTCATTTTTACCCATTTTCTCGGGGTGGAGGGCGCATCCTGCGATGAAGAATACCGCCCCAAGGAGGGCCAGCTGTTTGAGGGCCCGGGTAAATGGATATCTATTTATTTTAAGCTGCATGGATCTGGATGGAATGTTTCCGTATTTGAATCATTGGATTGAATGGCCGGTGAAATCCAAGGTTTCCCCGGTGATATTTTATTTTTATCCGGAATTCAAAGCTGAGGGGGAGCGAACAAGGACGATTCCCTGTGAAGTGGTTGTGCTTGTCCAATGGTTGAATGGTGAAGCTTGGGGCCGACCATGTGACCCAAACTGGAGAAAACTGCTGGAGATAACTTGGGGGAAGGGTTAAAGGAATGAATCTCTAAAGAACGTGTGATACTGAACCCATTGTAAATGAATTCGTGAAAAATAGTCAACGCTTTCGCGATTTTTGAGGGGAATATTTAGTCTTATTGTAATGGGGTTTTGGGGTTAAGGTGTTGATATTTTATATTAATGCTGTTTGTTGTGTCCTGCTTTCCCCTTTTGGGATGCGGCGAAAAATGGGAGTTGGAATCGGGGGGAGAAAAAAAGAACCACAGGTCTTTCTCATAAATGGAAAGACCTGTGGCATTGAAAATTTTATCCGGTGGTGTGCCAGCTTTGATCCCTATTACATGTTTTTGCAGATTTCCATGGCGAATTCCGAGCATTTCAGCTCCACCGAACCCGGAATTTGACGGGCCAGGTCATAGGTTACTTTTTTGCTGAGCACTGTTTTTTGGAGTGCCGATTGGACCATCTCCGCCGCTTTGCTCCAGCCCAGGTGGGTGAACATCATGGCTCCGGAGAGAATGACCGAACCGGGATTCACCTTGTCCTGGCCGGCGTATTTGGGGGCTGTGCCGTGGGTGGCTTCGAAAACGGCGCATTCTGCGCCCACATTGGCACCCGGGGCAAGACCCAGCCCCCCCACCATGGCGGCCAGAAGATCGGAAATATAATCTCCATTGAGGTTGGGGCAGGCAATGACCTGGTATTCCGAGGGCCGGAGGAGGACCTGCTGGAACATGTTGTCGGCAATGCGATCCTTGAGTAGAACCTTTCCCTGGGGCTGGCTACCGCCAAATTCATTCCAGAGCTGGGATTCGGAAATAACATGATCCCTGAACTCGGCTCCGGCTTCCATGCCCCACTTGAAGAAGGCACCTTCGGTGAATTTCATGATATTACCCTTGTGCATGAGGGTCACCGATGGCTGGCCGTTGTCGATGGCATATTGGATGGCTTTGCGGACCAGGCGTTTGGTGTTGGCTTCACTGATGGGTTTGATTCCAATACCCGTGGTGGAGGGTTCCATCTCCTTACCGGTTTTGGCCTTAACAAAATCAATCATGGCCCGGGCTTCGGGGGAGTCCGCCTCCCACTCGATTCCCTTGTAGAGATCTTCGGTGTTTTCCCTGAAAATAACCATGTTGATGGCCTCGGGGGTATTGCAGGGGGAGGGAACGCCCTGGATGTACCGCACCGGCCGGATACAGGCAAAAAGGTCCAGCTCCTGTCGGATGGCCACGTTCAAGCTTCGCATGCCCTTGCCCACGGGGGTGGTTAATGGGCCTTTAATGGCCACCCGGTGGGTTTTGATTTCCTCCAGGGTTTGTGCCGGTAGCCATTCTCCGGTAGCCGCATGGGATGCTTCGCCGGCCGGGATTTTTTTGAATTCAATGTCCCGCTGGCCTTCGTATGATTTCTCCACCGCAGTTTCCAGGACCAGTTGGGCTGCTTCCCAGATGTCCGGTCCGGTGCCGTCGCCGGGGATACAGGGAATGATGGGGTGGTCGGGCACGTTCAGGGAGCCATCCGGGTTCAGGGTAATGATGTCTGCCATGGTTTTGCCTCCTCATGGAAGGGCCGGGGGATGGAATTTCCCCCGGCCTGGGATTAATCCTTAAACACGAGTTTTCCACCGATGTGGCCGGCCACCACTGCACCGGCCATCATGACCAGATTCACCAGAAGGAAGACCCATCCCCTGGGGGAGAAAAGAACCTGGGAATCCATCCAAAGCCAGGCCAGGGAGATGATACAGGCTGCCGTGGTCAGGGCGGCGGCCGTGATTTTTAATTTAAAAATCAAGGTGTCTGCCTTCATGTATTTTTTCTCCCATTCCACCACGCCGGTGTAGAGGACCAGGGGCAGGGAAAGGAAGACAAATATCAGGTTGATTGCGCCGGCTTTCATAAGCAAGGGGGCGTTGAACAGCCAGGCCAGGATAAAGAGAATCACCGACACCGGCAGCAACCCGTTGGGGGTGTGGACCAGCACGGGATGGGCATGGTGCTGGATCATCAGGGCCTTGGCCTTTTCAAAGCCGGTTTCCGGTTCGGCCGGTTGGGCATCTTCCGGGGGGGGCTTGGGCGCTTCCCTGGGTGCGGCCGTTGCCGATACCGCTGGTTCCGGGGCTTTCTTTTTGGGTGCGGCAATGGGTTTGCCGGTTTCGGGATCCAGTTCCACTTCAACAAATTTTTCGCTTCCAACACCACACACCGGACATTTTTCCGGGGGCAGTTCTCCCTTGTGAACGTATTTGCAAACGGTGCATTGCCAAGCTTTCATTTCAGAATTTTCCTCTTTTCAATTCAATGGGGTTGTTATCGATCGTCAATGTCTGTGAAGGTACATTCATGGGGGCCGCAATAATCTCCCACATAGGTGGCACCCGGCCGGTAGAGGGAGGGTTTGGGAGCGGCCATGGCAAACTGCTCCTCAATGACGTGGGCGGTCCATCCGCTGACCCGGGACAGGGCAAAAATGGGGGTGAACAAATCCATGGGGATGCCCATGGAGTAAAAGAGGGAGGCCGAGTAAAAATCCACATTGCAGAAGATTTCCCGGTCCTTCCGTTCCATGAAGGCCGCCTTGCCCTTGAGCTCAAGTTCCCGGGAGAGTTCGTACCAGCGAGTATCCCCTGTGATTTCGCCCAATCTCTTACTCATGGGGGCGATGATCAGGGCACGGGGATCGTCGGTCTGGTATACGGCGTGGCCAAGTCCCATGATCAGGCCGCCGGAGTCCAGGATATTGTCCACAAACCCGTCCACCTTGTCCACGCTTCCGATTTCCTTGAGCATCTCCATGACCCGGACATTGGCCCCGCCGTGGAGGGCTCCGGACAGGGAGCCGATGGCTGCGGATATGGCCGCATAGATATGGGCCCGCGTGGAGGCCACTTGGCGGGCGGTGAAGGTGGATGCATTAAAGGAATGCTCGGCATGGAGCACCAGGCTGATGTCAAAGAACCGGGCGGTTTCTTCATTGGGCTCTTCCCCGGTGAGCATGTAAAGGAAATTGGCGGCATGGTCCAGGTCGGGATGGGGAAGCACGGCATCCTTACCATTCCTGATCCGGTCCCAGGCGGCAATGAGCCCGGCCATACCCGCAATGAGGCGCTCGGCGCTGTAAAGGGTGTTCTCCATGCCTTCCTTGCCCGCATTCTCATCGCCCTGCATGAGCAATGGGGTGGCCATCTGGATCACGTCCATGGGGTTCATGTCCGGGGGCAATGTTTTTAGAAAAGCATAGACATTGTCCGGGATCCGCCGTTTTTGCATGAGACTGTTTTTGAAATCAATGAGTTCGGTTTTGCTGGGCAACCGTTCATAGAGCAGAAGAAAACAAATTTCTTCAAATCCGGCCTTTTCGGCCAGATCCTCAATGAGAAAGCCGCGATAAACCAGCTTTCCTTCCTTGCCCCGCACATCGCAGATTTTGGAGCTCGCAACGTCAATGCCGCGAAGGCCGGTGTTTAAAACAGGGGTACATTCTTCCATGGCATCCTCCTCGTGCTTGGGTTTGTCCCTATTCCACCTTTTCAGGAGGTCTTCTTTCGGGAACGTACTGGGCCTGGCTGGTGTGGGTGTGAACATCCTTTGAAACATAGAGGCCGCAGTAGCAGGCGCCGAATTCTTCCAGGTCGGCTTCCCGGTAGTCACAGGGACAGCATATATCCTTATCCGCCTCCCGTTTGCCCGATGCCAGGCGGCAGGGGCAGGCCATATACCCATAGCGGTTTTTATTGATTACCAGGGAGTCCAGCAATTCCATGACCAGCTCCCTGTCCTTATTAAAATAGATTTCCTTGGCCTGGTTGGTTTTCTTCAGGGTTTCATAGAGGGTTTCAAGATTCATTTGTAATTCCCAAGGCCTCCTTGATTTCCTTTTCTTTATAGCCGATGATAACGGTATCGTTGATTTTAATGGTGGGGAAGGAACATCTGGGATTCAGTTTTTTAATGTCCGCCAGGATGGCTTTTCTCTCTTCTCCTTCCAGATCGTCCACTTCCACATAGTCGTACTCCACATTGCATTCACTCAGCAGTTTTTTGGTGGATTTGCAGTGACTGCATGTGCTCAATGCGTATAGTTTCGCTTCGTTGATATGCATGGTCAGCTCCTTACCTGAATTGTGTTGATATGAGCCGGGCGACGATTTGTCGTCACATTTCAAACCCATGGGGGTGATTCTCTTTGATTAAAACAACTTTGCATGTTTTGTGCCTGGTTGGCAAGGTTTAACCCGGATATTTCCAGAAATGTATTTTCCCGGGCAACGGGGCATGGGAGCCGGGCCGTTGCGGATTGTTTGGCCTGATTATTGCTGTTTTAAAAATTCCAGCAATCCAGAGCTATTAACCCTATTTATATAAAGATAACAGGTGAAATTATGGGACATGATTTTTCGCTTCTCATCGGCGGTGCCGCAGGCCAGGGGATTCAGACCATTGGCGGTCTTTTGGCCGGGATGTGTAATCGTGCAGGCTTATATACATATAGTTACGATGACTACCAGTCCAGAATTCGCGGCGGGCACAGCTTTCACCTGCTCCGGGTGAGTGATCAGCCCCTGACCGCTCCTTCCCTTTCCGTGGATATCCTGGTGGCCATGGATCGGAATTCCGCTGAGATCCATGGTGGCAAACTTGCTTCCCAGGGTATTCTGGTCCTGAATGAAGCCCCTTCGGGGGAGGCGATTCTGGAGGATCGACCCCAGGTGCAGCAGATTCGCACGGATCTGGGAAAGTTGGCCCGAAGCGCCGGGGGGGCCGTTGCCATGAACACGGTGGCAGCCGGGGTGGTGGCCTCGGTGATGGGAATGGATATGACCTTGGTGGAATCCATTGTCCGGGAGCAATTTGAGTCCCGGGGGGCGGATGTGGTCAAGCTGAATCTCAAGGCATTGCAAAGGGGCGTTGAAGCGGCTGGAAGCGTGGGATTGAACCGGGCTGTGCCCCAGGGTGAACCATCCTTGTCCCATGGGGTGCTTTCCGGGGCAAGGGCCGCAGCACTGGGGGCTTTGGCCGCGGATTGTCGTTTTTTCCCCTTTTATCCCATGAGTCCAGGTACGCCGGTGGTGGCCCAATTGTCTGAATATGCCAAAGAATTGCCCATTGTGGTGGAGCAGGCCGAGGATGAAATCGCCGCAGTGAACATGGCCATTGGTGCCTCCTTTGCTGGAGTAAGGTCCCTGGTTTCCACCTCGGGCGGGGGCTTCAGCCTCATGGTGGAAGGGTTGGGCCTTTCCGGCATCACCGAAATTCCCATTGTTATCATCAATGCCATGCGGCCCGGCCCGGCCACGGGACTGGCCACCCGGACGGCCCAGGCCGATTTGCTTTTTGCCATCCATGCCTCCCAGGATGAGTTCCCTCGATTTGTATTTGCGCCGGGAAGTGTCCAGGATGTTTATGACAATGTGAAGCGGGCCGTGGCATTGTCGGAAAAATACCAGGTTCCGGCCATCGTACTCATGGATCAGTTTATCATGGATTCGGCCCGAACCCAGAAAGGCCCTCTGAAATTGGGGGATGAGCATGAATCGCTGTTGATACAGGATACAGGAGTGTCTCAGGGTGAGACGTACCAGCGGTACAAATTGACGGAAAGCGGTATTTCCCCCCGAATGGTTCCCTGCACCGGTCAAGGATTGGTTCGGTCGGCGGGAAACGAACATACCCCGGATGGTTTTCCCAGTGAAGATCCGGAAAACCGGACGGCCATGATGGATAAGCGGCGGAAAAAGGGAAGGGCCATGGAAAAGGAAATGGGCATGCCGGATGTTTTTTGTCCCCAGAGTGAGTTTTTCCTCACGGCCTGGGGTTCGTCCAAGGGTGCTGTGATGGAGGCATGTCTCTGTTTGCGCGAGGCGGGGCACAATGTGGGTTGGATTATTTTTGAGGATCTCTGGCCCCTGGATCGCCATCAATTGAAGCAGCTCCTTGGGGGCAGAAAAATGATCATGGTGGAGGGCAATGTGGGAAACCAGCTTGGGGAATTGATTCGCATGTTGACCGGTCTGGACTTTGTCTCTTCGGTGAACAAGTACGACGGCCGCCCCCTGTACAAGGAATTTATCATGGACCGGGTGAAGCAGATCCTTGCGGCATAGGATGTGCACTATTTCCAAGCAGCCACGGACTATCCATGGAATTAAGGATTGGGGTGATGGCCCCCGGGCCGTGTCCATGAAACTCAAACTAAGAAGCCGGACCATCCGGCAGGGAGACCAGGATGGATAAAGATAAATCAATTTTTGAAGGAAGCCGGGAAAACCTTTGGTGTCCGGGCTGTGGGAATTTCAGCATCCTGGATGCCATGAAAATCGCCTTTGAACGACAGGAGCTTCGCCCCCGGGATCTATTGTTGATTCCCGGAATCGGGCAGTCGGGCAAGACGGCCCACTATCTGGAATCCAATCTTCTCCATGGGCTCCATGGCAGGGCTTTGGCCCTGGCGGCCGGGGCGAAGATTGCCAATCATAAATTAAAGGTGGTGGTCAATGCCGGAGACGGGGATTGTTACGGCGAGGGGGGAAATCATTTTCTGGCGGCCGTTCGCCGGAATCTGGATATTACCCTTTTGGTCCACAACAACCAAGTCTACGGGTTGACCAAGGGGCAGGCGTCTCCCACGACTCCCCTGGAACGCCAGGTGAAGTTGGCCCCCCTGGGGGTGACGTCTTCCCCCTTTAACCCCCTGGCCACGGCCCTGGTCAATGGGGCGGGGTTTGTGGCCCGGGCCTATGCCGGGGAAAGGGAACAATTGGTGAAGCTCATCATTGCGGCCATGGCCCATAAAGGCTTTTCACTTGTGGATATTTATCAGCCCTGTGTCTCCTTTAATAAGGTGAATACCTATAAATGGTATGGGGATCGGATATATGACCTGGGGGAGACGGACCATGACAGCGGGGATCTGGGGCAGGCCTTGGCCCTGGCCGTGGACGGGGGGCTGGAGAGTGAAAGGCTGCCCCTGGGAATTTACTATTCCAGCCCCGGTTTTCCCCACCATGAACGACTGGGGCAAAGGGATGGGAAAAGCCTCAATGAATATGGGTTTGACAAAGGAAAAATGAATGATATCCTGGCCCATATCTGATTGGATTTAATCTGAATTTCCACATGTTTTCGTGCTGTTCGTTATGTTTTTGATTTCGTATTCCAAGGAGAAGTAAATGAATCATTGGTATTGTTCCCTTTGCCACACGGATCATCCCTGTGAAGAAAAACCCGAAACCTGTGAGGTTTGCGGGGCCGATCCACGGATGATCCTTGCCCGGGAGACGGTTCCGGAGAGTCTGGATCAGGTCAGGGATCTGGCCCGGAAGAAGCTCAAGGGCATCTGTGCGGCCTATCCTTCCTGTGACGGCAATTTTGATAAGGTATGCCAGCGGGAAGCCTATGGAAAGCCCATTGGGCTCGGGGGTGCCGGTGCCGGTGTTTCCTTCCGTAACAATGTGGCCGCTTTGCAGCAAATCAAGTTGAACATGTCGGTCATCGGTTCCCATTTTGAACCCCAAACCCGGTGTGATTTCCTGGGGATTCCTTTGGCGTTTCCGGTGCTGCCGGCGTCAACGGCAGGAATGGAAAGATATAATGATGCCGTGGATGAAACCCAGTTCTGCCGCTCTGTGATCCGCGGCGCCAGGGAAGCCGGCTCCATGGCCCTTCGCGGTGATACCTGGTTTTATAATCTGGATCGGAATCCAGCCCTGGATGCCCTGGAATTGGAAGGGGGCCATGGGATTCCCATTTTCAAGCCCAGGTCCCAGGATGTTTTAAAACAGCTCATTGAGCGGGCAGAAACCCTGGGGTGCCGGGCCGTGGGCGTTGATCTGGACGGCTGCGGTTCCACCCTCATGGCCCGCCATGGTCAGCCCGTTTTTAAAAAATCGGCGGAGGAAATCCAGGAATTGGTTTCCTTTTCTTCTTTACCCTTCATTGCCAAGGGAATCATGCGGCCGGACGAAGCCCGGATTTGCGTGGAAGCCGGGGTGGCCTGTGTTGGGGTATCCAACCACGGGGGGCGGGTCCTGGATGCCACACCGGGAACGGCCGAAGTCCTGCCCTTGATTCGAAATGCAGTGGGGGATGATGTTGCCCTGGCAGTGGATGGTGGTGTCAGAACCGGATATGACGTTTTGAAATTGCTGGCCCTGGGAGCCGATGTGGTTCTTCTGGGTCGGGACATCATCCGTGCCGCCGTGGGTGCTGGAAGTCTGGGGGTGCGGCTCCACATGGAGCACATCCGCAATACATTGAAAAAGGCCATGTTCATGACCCATGTCCGGGACGTGAACCGAGTCGATTCTGATATTTTATTTTGACGATTAAACGATGAGGAGGAATTATGAGTAATGTTCTGATTGTTTACGGAACCCGTTCTGATGAAACCAAGTCCATAGCAGATTTAATCGGTGAGGGCATTCGCATTTCCGGCCATTCGGCCGAGGTGAAACGGGTGTCGGACATAAAGGATGAAGAAGATTTAAAGGGATATGATGCCTATATCTTTGGCTCCCCCACCTACCATGGGGAGATGATTTCCAGCATGAAACAATTGCTCTTTCTGGCGGAGCGGGCCGAACTCAAGGGGAAACCCGGTGGGGCATTTGGCTCTTACGGGTGGAGCGGGGAAGCCGCCGGCCGCATATTTGATACCATGGATAATATCTACGGCATGGAGATGATCGGGGAAGGCCCCCTCATGCTCAAGGCCGCCTGGATCGACGGCGGGATGAAGTCTGCCCATGCCTACGGCAAGGGCATTGCAGAAATGATCTAGTAAATGGATTATGGATTTACCCCGGATGGCTCACCCATTGGCGTTGTGACAATTTTAAGCCGTCCAGGGCAAATGAACATAGCATATATTGAAATATAGATGTGGATGGCATGGAATGGGCCGGCGGAGTTGTCCATTCCATGCTGCGCATCCTTTTACCTGGGAAAGGAGGTCATATGCAAACCGATACCGTGATTATCCCCTGTCTGGCTTGTGGGGTGAAGAACCGGGTTCCAGCCCCCCGGCTGGAGGAAGGGCCCAGGTGTGGAAAATGCGGGGAGGCCCTTTCCGTGGACATGTCGGCCACCCCCTTGGATGTGGATGATGCCGCCTTTGATGGGGAGGTTCTCAAGGCCGCCCTGCCGGTCCTTGTGGATTGCTGGGCCCCGTGGTGTGGCCCCTGCCGGGCTGTCTCACCCCTGGTGGAGCTGCTGGCACGGCAATACCAGGGCCGCCTCAAGGTGGTAAAGGTTAATGTGGATGAAAATCCGGGAACCGGCTCACGCTATTCCGTTTCCAGTATTCCCTCCCTTTTGTTTTTCAAGGGTGGGGTGCTGGTGGAGAGCCTGGTGGGAGCCCGGTCCAAAGAAGAAATGGAAGCAGTCATTGAACGAATTTTATGAGATGCTGGATGGGAGTTTTATCCAGTGGATAGAGGAAATCTGGGATATCCGGATCCAAGGCGTACGTGGGGATCTGGATATCCAGGGCAGCCCGGAACGAACCTTGAGCCGGGTGGCCGTGGAAGATCACCAGGGGCGTATTTTCATCCTTGAAAAATTTGCCCTTGGGAAATTGGAAAATCGGCAACGCATTGCCGTGGCCCTGGAGCGCCTGAATGGCAGGGGACTGTCCCAGGCCCTGGGTGGCATGGTTGGAAAAAAAGACCGAATTTTAAATGTTTACAAGGATGGTGCCTACCAAATTACCCCCTTTATCCCCGGCTCCACCCTTGCCCGGCCCCATTGGCTGGATTCCCCGGAAATCGGTAAATCCCTGGCAGATTTTCTCATTCAAATGAAATCCATTCCGGACAGTTTGACCATGGATCTGGGATTTGATCACTTTGATATCAAACCGTATATCCAGGGGCTTTTCAAGGGCATGGAAAACCATGATCCCAAACGGGCAAGGCAGTATCTACCCTTTTGGGAGTTTCTAAATTCCGGCTTCATGGACCGACGTAAAGGGTTGCGCTTTACCTTTTGCCATGGGGATTTTCACCCTTTGAATGTAATCTGGGACAATCATCGTATCCAGGCGGTCATTGACTGGGAGTTTGCCGGATTTAAACCCGATATCTATGATGCGGCCAATCTGGTGGGGTGTGCCGGCATTGAGCATCCCCAGGGATTGGTGGGGCCCATGGTCATCACCTTTCTCCATGAAATTCGTAAATCCGGGATCATTTGCCCGGGATCCTGGGACTGGTTCCTGGAATATGTCCTGGCCCTCCGGTTTGCATGGCTTTCCGAATGGTTGCGCAAGGAGGATACCCAGATGCTGGAGACCGAGGCGGCCTTCATGGAGATCCTCATCCGCCACAGGGCCGATCTAAGGGAGGCATGGGAAATATGAGACACGATCTCAGCGCCGAAACCTTGAATCAATGGATAACCCAGGGCCGGGATACCCGTTTTCTGGTGGTGGATATCCGTAAAAAAAAAGATTATGAACGTGAGCACATCCCCGGAGCTGTACATATCCCCATCATGGAGGTGGAAACCCACCCATCCATTTGCGGGGCAGGGGAGCGGGATCTGGTTTTCTATTGTCATTATGGAAAACGATCCAAAGCCGCGGTTTTATTCGCTGCGGATGCCGGACATCCCATGGAGCGGCTTCACCATTTAAAAGGGGGGATTTTCAGCTACACCGGAGAGGTCCTCATGGATCCCCCAAACCTGGATCATTTTCCCATGGACGACCCGTTGGAGAAACACATGGAAATGGCCCTGGAATTTGAAAAGGCGGCTTTTCTCTTCTACGGCAAGATCCTTCCCTTATATAAAGGAACAAAGGCAGAACCCCTGCTCAGGCAAATTGCCGGTGTGGAAATTGCCCATGGGAAATCCATTTTTTCATACTTGAATGTGCTTTATCCCCAATCCTGTTCATTTGAGGAATATTTTGAAACACTTTCAGGTGAAATTCTGGAAGGAGGGACGTCCATGGAAAAAATCGACGAATTTTTGCTAAACGCGAAATCGGATAAGTATTTGGATGTATTGGATTTCGCCTATGAAATTGAGGTTGGTGCTTACGATTTGTATCGGATCATGGCCGAAAAAAGCGTGGAACCTTCGTTAAGAAAGATGTTTTTTGTGTTAGCCCAGGATGAGAAAACCCACGTTAAGATGGTATCTAAAATACAGGCGATGGGTTTGTAATTAATTGATTTTATTGGCTTAAAATGAAATTTCGTAAGTTTTTGTGTCGATGATTTCGTAAGGCTGGATTCGACCATTGTGAAAAAAAAGTAAGTTTTTTTGTGAAACCCTCAATAATGCCTTGCAATTCAAAGATTTGTTCTGATAGGATGTTTTCTTGGATACGATGAATTCCTGAATTTGCGATAAATTTCAGTTTCGCAACCGCCCTTTTTGAAGCCCTTTTTGCAAGCACTCCATGATTTGTCTAATGCGATTACCGGGACAATGGTGTTACCTGTTCTTTCAACGGCCACCTGTCTTTTGTCCCAGTATAACCTTTAAACCAATGATCTGGAATGATGATTGGTATACTATTTGCTTCATAATTACATTGAAAGCCAATAGATCCACGGAGGGACGTTGTCATGTCACAGCTTGGAAAAAAAAGCATGAAACCAAAGAAGAAAGCAGTCCGCACACCCAAGGCGGAAACCGACTCCAGAAGTTTCTACGGTGCCGGTAAATCCAAGAATGAGATTTATTTTCAGATGGCCTCTGTTTTTCGGGCCGTCAGCCGAGATGAAAACCGGCTCGCAGGTATTTGGATGAGTCGGATCATGGCCGGTGGAAATGCAGATATTTCTGGAAATGGTGTGTTGAATGTCATATAGACAATGGTAATGCTGGTTCGCTGACAAGACGCATTCTCTGTTGAAAGATCAAAGTGGAAACCCAAGTGATATAACCGAAAAATGGAAAAGGAGAGTATGAAATGGCTGAAAAAATGGGAATTTACAAGTGCGAAAAATGTGGAAACATCGTCCAGGTTCTCCATGGGGAAAGTGTTCCCGTAACCTGTTGCGGTCTGAACATGGAACGGCTGGTGGAAAATACCGTGGATGCCGCCGTTGAAAAACATGTGCCCGTGATCGAGGCCATTGACGGGGGATATGTGGTCAAGGTCGGCAGCGTGGCCCATCCCATGACTCCGGACCATTGGATCGAATGGATCGAGCTTTCATCGGACGATGATACATTTGTCCAGAGAAAGATGCTCACACCGGATGCCGCACCCGAAGCCACTTTTAAAACCGATGCCACCAAAGTTGTGGCCCGGGCCTATTGCAACCTGCATGGCTTCTGGCGCTCCTGATCCAGACTTAATAAGAGTTTCATAAAAAACCCCCTGCAGGGCAGCTGCCCTGCAGGGGGTTTTCATTGTATGGCAATGGCGGCCCCGGGAATCCCGGGCCGTCTTTTTATTCGCTCAGGTCAAGGAGCTTGCCGGCCAGCAGCTTGATGTGGCCCATCTCTTCCTTGATGATGTCGTCCACCCGGTCCTTGCCCAACTGGGAGGTGACCAGCTCTTTCATTCCCAGGTAAAAGGAGATGGAGTCCTTTTCCGCGGTGATGGCAGAGGTCAGGATATCTTTCATGGTTTCGACCGGTGCTTCCTTTTCGAAGAAAACACGGGTGTCGGCCAGGGCCTTGAGATAGAGAATGCCCTCATTGTCCGGATCAAAAGCAGTGGCTGCCTTTTCGGCATCCATCAATTCTTTCTGCATGTCGGCGAAGGTTTGCTCATGGTCGTCTTCCATGGCGGCCAGGCTTAAAAGGAAATCCTTTTCTTCGCTTTTCTTGACCAGCTCTGCAGCATCTCTGTAGAATTTGGCACCATTGATTTCAATCTGTTTGGCAATTTCAAAAACTTCATTGGCGTTAAAATTGACGGCCATTTAATCCTCCGATCTGAATCAAGCCCCTTCCTGCGAGGCGAGTTTATCTTTTAATGTTTTTGCCAGCTTAACCCCAAGGTCAAAGCATTTCTGAATATCGTCTTCATCGGGAACATATTGTACTTTCAGTCCCGGATCAACAATTTCCAGTTTCATTTCTTCAAATTCCTTGTTCAGGATTTTCACAGCCTCGCCACTCCAGCCATAGGAGCCAAAGGCCGCAGCCAGTTTGTTCTGGGGCCGCAGTCCTTTGATATAGGTCATGACATCGGCAATGACCGGAAAAATGCTGTTGTTCAAGGTGGGGGATCCCACGGCAATGGCTCCGGCATCGATGATCTCGGTCATGATGTCGCTGCGATGGCATTTCCGGGTGTTCATGAGCCGGACGTTGACGGATTCCGATTCAATTCCCGAGGTGATGGCCCGGGCCATCTTGGTGGTGCTTTCCCACATGGAATCAAAGAGAACCACGATTTTCTTTTCCGGTTCCTGCAGGGACCATTTATCGTAGGCCTGGATAATCTTTTCGGGATTTTTTCTCCAGATGATGCCGTGGTCCGGGCAGATCATGTCGATCTTCAGGTTCATCTTGGCAACATCCTTCAGCAGGGCCTGGACCCGGGGGGAAAAGTGCAGCAGGATATTGGCGTAATACTTCCGGGCATGGGGCATGATTTCATCCCCGATTTCATCGTCAAAAAAGACATCGCCGGCATAGTGCTGCCCAAAGGCGTCACTGGAGAACAGGATGGCCTGTTCGGGCAGGTAGGTAAACATACTGTCCGGCCAGTGAAGCATTCTTGTCTCAAGGAATGAGAAGGTTTTGTCTCCAATGGTCAATGTATCGCCGGAGCCCACCACCTGATAGTTGTA
>JAKSBM010000043.1 GCA_022361135.1 Desulfobacterales bacterium
CTCAAACCCATTCCCCAGACCGCCCTTAAAATCCTGCGCATGTCCCAGGAAAACCGATACGACATCGGAGAGATCACCGATGAGCTGGCCAAGGACCAGGTCCTCACCGGCCAGACCCTGAAACTTTGCAACTCCGCCCTATTTTCCGGCAGCATCAAGGTGGACTCCCTCCGGGACGCCGTGCTGCTCCTGGGGGAATCCATGCTCATCAAATCCGTGATCACGGCCAGCGTCAGCCACTATTATCAACAGAACCAAAGGTCGGGCTACTCCCTGTGCAAGGGCGGGCTTTTCTACCATGCCGTGGGCGTGGCGGCCACGGCGGAGCAACTGGCGGAATCCACGGGCAGGGTCCCGGCCCAACTGGCATACACAGCCGGTCTTTTACACGACATCGGCAAGGTGATCCTGGACCAACACATCGCCGACAAGGCCCCCCTGCTCTTCCGGGATTTCTGCCAGGGGGAGTTGGATCTAACGGAGATGGAACAGAAACGGCTGGGCATATCCCATTGCGATGCCGGGGCCATTCTGGCGGCGGAATGGCAATTTTCATCGGCCCTGCGCCAAATCATCCGCTACCACCACCAGCCGGAAAAGGCACAGAGCCACAGCGACCTGGCCCACATTATTTATCTGGCCGATCTGCTCATGGAACGCTTCAACACCGGTCTGGACATGAATAAAACCCAGACCCGAAGCATGGAAGCCAGCCTGGGCAGCCTGGGATTAACCCTGGCAGAAATACCCGCCCTTCTGGATCGCCTGCCCCTGACCGACCTGCAGAGACCAGACATCATCATTGAAGACAGGAAACCCCATGACTCAAAATAATAAACAAGACCTGCTGCGGCAACTGCCCGGCGTGGATTCCATCCTGGAAAAGACCAACACCGATCCCCGGTTTGAAGATATCCCCAGGCGCGTCACCCTGGAGGCCATCCGCACCATCCTTGACCAAACCCGGCAAGCCATTATAGGGGATGGGGAAACCCATATTTCCGAAACCACCATCCTTGACCGGACCGCAAGACTGGCCAATGAAAAAAACAGTCCCAACCTGGTCACGGTGATCAATGCCACCGGCGTGGTCCTCCACACCAATCTGGGCCGGGCACTGCTCTGCCAAGATGCCCTGGACAATATCCAATCCATTTCAGGAGCGTACTCCAATCTGGAATTGAACATTGCCACGGGAAAACGGGGACTGAGATATTCGGCCATTGAGGAACTCATCTGCGAACTCACCGGGGCGGAAAGCGCCATCGCAGTGAACAACAATGCCGGAGCCGTCTTCCTGGCCCTGAACACCCTGGCCGCCGGCACCGAAGTGGTGGTTTCCCGGGGGGAATTGGTGGAAATCGGCGGCTCCTTCCGGGTCCCCGACGTCATGGCCAAAAGCGGCTGCTGCCTCAAGGAAGTGGGCACCACCAACCGAACCCACCCCAGGGATTACCGCAATGCCGTCACCGAGCACACCGGTCTTTTTCTCAAGGTCCACACCTCCAACTATAAGATCCAGGGATTCACCAAAAGCGTCAGTTTGGAAGAGATGGCCGACCTGGGCAACGAAATGGGTGTTCCGGTCATGGAAGATCTGGGATCGGGCACCTTTGTGGGCTTTTCCAAATATGGACTTCCCTTTGAACCCCTGGTTTCGGACTCCATTGCATCGGGGGCCGACGTGGTCACCTTTTCCGGGGACAAGCTCCTGGGGGGCCCCCAGGCCGGAATCATTGCCGGGAAAAAAGAAGCCCTGGACCAAATCAAGGCCAATCCCATGACCCGTGCCCTGCGCATTGATAAAATGACCCTGGCCGCCCTGGAAGCCACCCTGCGACTTTACCGGGATCCGGAAAAGGCCCTGGAAGAAATCCCCACCCTCAGGATGCTGACCATGGATTTCGAAGAAACCGCCCAACGGGCCGATGCCTGGCAAAAGGAACTGGAAAAACGCTGCGGCAGCGGGGCAAAAATCCAAACCGCAGACCTGGAATCCCGGCCCGGAGGCGGCAGTTTCCCCGAGCTGGTTCTGCCCACCCGTTGCCTGACCATCAAGCCCGGCAACATATCCGTATCTCGATTGGAACGACTCATGCGAACCCAAAGCCCCTGCGTCATTGGCCGCATTGAAAACGATCAATACCTCATCGACCCCAGAACCGTCCAAAGCGGACAGGAACAGATCATCATTAATAAACTGGAGGCCCTGCTATCAAACCCATGATGCCCAAATTCAACTCCAAGGAAATCCACTTCCTCAAATCCGATGAACCCCTGATGCCACCGGAAACCTATCTTTCCGACCTGGCGTTTGCCCAGACCGCCCCCATGCGCAACCTGGAGCTGCGATTGACATCGGACCGGGACCGCAAGGCCAACTTCATCTGCGCGGTCTTCCAGATTCCGGAGCTGGAGGAGGAAGCGGAACAGGAAAAGGCCAGCCAGGTATTTGAAGCCTGCTTCCACTCCCTGCTGAGCAAAGAGCGGGGCATCTGGGAAAACCTGGACCACCGCACCTTTGCCCTGGTCTATTGGGATTTTAAACAAAAGAAGAAAGCCCTGCGGGTCCTGGAATCGGTGAAGGAAAAAATATCCACTGCCTTGAAAATGGACATCCTCACCGGGATTTCCTGGTTCCCCCATGGGGAATACTCCGATGTGGAAACCCTGTTCAACGCCCTCAAGGCCCTGGACCACGCCGCCTTTTTCGGCAAGGGCCACCAGCAGGAATTTGATGCGGTCTCCCTGAATATCTGCGGGGACAGACGGTATCAGATCGGTGCCCGCAAGGAGGCGGTGGCGGAATATGAAAAGGGGCTCGCCATGGAGCCCAAAAACGTCAACCTCCTGAACAGTCTGGGGGTCTGCTGGGGAATCATGGGGGATGTGGACAAGGCCGCCGAAATATTTGACAAAGCCCTGGCCCTGAATCCCGGTGAAATCATGGTGATTTACAACATGGGCCTCATCCACCAGATCCACGGAGACGATGAAAAGGCCATCCTCTTCCTGCGCAAGGCCCACGGCATCGACTCTGAAATTTTTGAGGTGGAACTCCTCCTGGCCCATCTCCTGTACAAGGCCGGCAAAATCGACCAGGCCACCGCCCACGTGGAGACGGCCATCCGGGTCAACACCGAATCCAGCATGGCCCTGACCGTCAAAGGCGACATCCTGCTTTCCCAGGATGACCTGGCCGGGGCGGGCAAGGCATTTGGAGAAGCCGTGAAGCGCTCCCCGGGAAATGCCCGGGCCATTTCCGGATATGCCATTGCCATGGCCAAACAAAATAAAAATTTAAACATTGCCCTCTCCTTTGCCAGGGAAAGCGTTGCCCTGGATTCCAAATCCACACTCTACCGGGAGCGGCTTGAAACCATACAGGCCATCTGTGATCCGGCCTGCGACCCAGACCAGGCCCAATCGGCCTGATACATAGGGGACATATCGACGTGAAAGATATTATCAGACAAAGTGTTGAAGAAAGCCTTGAGGCCAAAAAATACTTTTTTAAAACCAATGAAGAGACCATTGTAACTGCGGCCCAGACCCTGGTCCAGGCCATGGAAAAGGGGCGCAAGCTCCTGCTCTTCGGCAATGGGGGCTCGGCAGCCGATGCCCAGCACATTGCTGCGGAATTTGTAAACCGCTTCCAGATGGAACGCCGCCCCCTGCCGGCCATAGCCCTGACCTGCGACACCTCCATCATCACCAGCATCGGCAATGATTATGATTATAACCAGATCTTCCTGAAACAGGTCCAGGCCCTGGGAAAGGCCGGAGACATCGCCCTGGGCATCTCCACCTCGGGCAATTCCCCCAATGTGGTTACCGCCATTGAAGAGGCCAATGCCATGGGCCTGACCACGGTGGGCTTTTCCGGCCGGGGCGGCACCCTTAAAGAGATCTGCCACACCTGCTTCTGTGTGGATTCCCCGGTAACGGCCCGGATCCAGGAAGTCCACATTCTCCTGGCCCATATTCTCTGCGACCTCACCGAAAGGATGATTTTCAATGGCAAGTGATATTCTGGATTTTTCCAAACTCAAAACCTATTCCATCAAGGACCGGAAAAGTCTGGTGAGTAAAAATGATTTTGCCCGCCCCTGGGACAAGGGCGGCAACCTGGGGGAATTTCTGGATCGCCTCCCCACCATCCTGGCCGGTCGTGAAATCCGTGAAATCATCCCGGCCATTGCCCGGGCGGCCCAGGCCAAAAAACAGGTCTGCTTTGCCCTGGGGGGGCATGTGATCAAAACCGGCATGAACCCCATCCTCATCGACCTCATGGAAAGGGGGGTGCTCACCCTGCTGGCCATGAATGGTTCCGGCATCATCCACGACCTGGAGGTGGCCTACACCGGCCGCACCTCGGAGGACGTGGCCCAGAGCCTCACCGACGGCAGTTTCGGCATGGCCCAGGAGACATCTGCCTTCCTCAACCAGGCCATTGCCAATGCCGCAAAGAACAAATGGGGACTGGGCAAGGCCGTGGGCCAGCTCATCCTGGACCAGGACCTGCCCTACAAACATTTAAGCCTCACGGCCCAGGGTGCCCGACTGGACATTCCAGTCACCGTCCACGTGGCCGTGGGCACGGATATCATCCACATGCATCCGGACTTTGACGGAGGGGCCTGCGGCAAGGCCTCCCACGTGGATTTCCACCGCTTTTCGGAACAGATTGCCCAGCTGGAGAACGGGGTCTTCATCAATGCCGGATCCGCCGTGATCCTGCCCGAAGTCTTCCTCAAGGCCCTGACCCTGGTACGTAACCTGGGCCACGCCGTGGACGACTTCACCACGGTGAACCTGGACTTCATCCGCCACTACCGCCCCATGACCAATGTGGTGAACCGTCCCACCCAGGGCAAGGGCAAGGGCTACGCGCTGGTGGGCCACCATGAATTGCTCATCCCCCTCATTGCTGCGGGGGTTATCGAAGCCTTGTAGCACGGCCCAAGCATAAATTCCGCCCCGGACAAATCAGTTGTCCGGGGCGTTCCACTTCCCCCTTCAACACCCCGAAATTCCCTCCGATTTTATCCATTCCCCACGGATCATTCCCGCTTCCCCGGCAATGAATTTCCATGGGTTGCCCATCTGCCTTGGAACTTTCTGGTACCCGGCCCGGGAATTCCATCCCCCACCCTTGAAACTCGGCGGGTAAACCTTTATATTAGATTGCTTATATAAATATTTTGACAGACTACGAGGTGTGATATGCCCATCTATGAATATACCTGCAAAAGTTGCGGTAAGGAATTTGAAACCCTGGTCATGGGAAGCGACAAGCCTGCCTGTCCCGGATGTGAAAGCCTGGAGCTGGAACGGCTGATCTCCAAGTGTGGCTTTGTCTCCAAGGGCTTTGGCCCCGACGGTGAAACCACCATTACGGCGTCTTCTTCCAACTCAGGGTGTGCGGGATGTTCCGCCACCAACTGCGGTTCCTGCGGGGTGGGATAATCCATGAAAAAAACTATTCGCATCGGTACCCGGGGCAGTCAGCTGGCCCTGTGGCAGGCCAACCACGTTAAAGACTGTATTCTGAATCTCTTTCCCGATCTTACCGTGGAACTGGAAGTCATCAAAACCAAGGGCGACCGCATCACCGACCGCCCCCTGGCCATGGTGGGGGGAAAGGGTCTTTTTGTTAAGGAAATCGAAACCGCCCTGCTCAACGGCACCATTGACCTGGCCGTCCATTCCATGAAGGATATGCCCGGTGAATTGCCC
>JAKSBM010000435.1 GCA_022361135.1 Desulfobacterales bacterium
CGGAATGGAATGACCTCCGAAGTGGAAATAAAGGAGACGGGTCAAGGGGCGGAAACCCGCCATATCATCACCAACCAGGACACGGGTCAAACCGCAGCACGCATGACCCTGGCATGGAAAAGGATGAACTGAGATGGGATTGTTCGATCCGGAAGACCCTGGCCTTGAAAAGGCATTGAATAAAGCATCGGGCTATCTTTCCCACCGGGAAAGAAGCGTGCAGGAGGTGGCAACCTACCTGAAGAAGAAAGAGTTTGACGATTCAACCATCCAGGATGCCATTGAAAAGCTTTTGGGGTGGGGATACCTGGATGATCGCCGGTTTGCCGCACTTTTCATCAAAAGCCGGATGAACAGCAATCCCAAATCCACCTATGCCCTATCCTGTGAATTGCGGGCCAAGGGAATTGCAGAACCTACCATCCAGGAACTCATCGCCCCCCTGGACGACCAGGAACTGGCATGGGATTCCATCCAGAAAAAGATCAGACGCTGGCAAAACCTTGATGACGAAACCATGAAAAAAAAACTCATGGGCCATCTCCATTACCGGGGATTCAACTACGGCACCTCCATGGCCACTTGGGAGCGGCTGCGGAACGCGCTTTTTGACGATTAGGTACTTCCCTTAAAAATTATGGATATTTTTCCATAATTTTTAGAATTTTATTTCCCAAATTCCACCCGTCTCACAAGGGCCGCCGCATTCCCAATGTCCATCCGACAAAATCGGTGAAAAAGTGTCCAGAATAATCACAGCCTTAGGTAATACCAATGTCGTAGATGAAAGAAAAAGCAGGAAACAAACAAATGGCATGAAACATGCAGCGACTTGCTGGGTAAAACCTAAAACAATTTAGTTATGGGGAATACTTATGGTTGGTCGAAGACGCACGATTGACAGGAGAAGATCTAAACGCTACAAAGCCGTTGAAGGTGCCTATGCAGCGATCAGTCCCAAGTCCCATATGCTAGGTCAGATCATTGACATCAGCATGGGGGGATTATCCTTTAAATACATTGATACCGGAAATTTGGAACAGGATACCGATGGTCTTGAAAAAGAACAGACCGTTTTCCTGAGTAGCATGGGATATTACGTGGGGGATCTTTGCTTTAAGACCATCTCAGATTATGAAGTTACGGATGCGCCGTCCTTCAGTTCAATGAAGGTCCGGCGCCGCCATATTCAATTTACCGACCTGAGCTTTAAACAATTGTTTGACCTGGACTATTACCTGCGAAGCAATGTATCAGAAGAGGTCGAAAAGCTGGCCGATCAATACAACTCCTAATTTTCCAATCACGGAGTCGTCACCCGGGGCTGGATGAGAACCACAGCATCGGCCCCGGGTTTCAGATAGGTTTTCACGAGCCGATCCAAATCCTTTGCTTCAATTCCGGCATAATCCGCCATGATTCCATTGGCCCATTCAAAACGCTGGGGATGGCGACGGGAATTCACCATCACGGAATTCAACCAATAGCTGTTCTGCTGGCGAAGCTCCTTCAAATGGGTCATGATGGGCTTCAAAATCAAATCCACTTCAGAGGGGGATATGCCCCCATCCCTGAGGTTCCCTAGAATTTCCTCCATGGACTCCAACACCAGATCCTGATTCCCCGGTTTAATGTTCACCACCATGTGAAAGGTGCCGTACCCCTTATAAATCAAAGCGGGATCATTGTAGACATAGGGGGAATAAGTAGCCCCCAACTTTTCCCGGATCACCTTGCGCAACCGTTCCGACACCAATTGGGACAGCACGGACAAACGCCGGGTCCGTTTGATGTCCCAGAAATCGTCGGTTTTAAAAACCATCTGAACCATGCCCTTCTGGATCCGGCTGTCCAGGGAAAACTCCCTGCGGTCCCCCTTGGGGAAGCCAACTTTCTTGGGACTGTATGCGGTGCGAGGTATGGCCCGTTCCCGCTTTTCCATGGCACCCACATGGGCCTTGGTGATTGAGATCATCTTTTCCATGTCAAAATCCCCGACAATGGAAATTTCAAGGGGAGCCTTTTTAAATTGCGGAACCAACCAGTCCTTTATATCCCCAAGGCCAATCCCATCCAACCGGGCTGGGTCTGGATATCCAAACCGCAAATCCCCCCGGGAAAGGAATTGTTTCCCCTGGATGGCCATGACCCCATCCGGGGTACGAACCATGGATTCATATTGCTGGCGATATCGTTTCTGTGCCAGCCGAAGTCCGTTTTCCCGGAACCCAGGATCCATTAAATGGGCATAAATCAACTGGTAGACCAACTCCGCTTCCTCGGGGGATGCAGCGCCACTGAGGCTGAAATAGTTTTCACCCACACCAAACCCAATGCCGACATCCCTGCCGGCAAGGGCATCGTCCAGTTGATCCGGGGTCATTTCCCCCAGGCCACTGTTCCCGATCACCGACTGGGCCAGCAAATAGAGTCCGGGCATATCCGAAGGCTCCGATGCCTGCCCCTTGCCAAAGACGACTTTGAATAAAAACTCATCCTTCTTGAATTGGGTTTGTTTGAGGTTCACCCGGATATTATTTTCAAAATCCAGGGTGGTCACCCCCAGGCCGGCCACATCGGCTTCCATTTTTTTGACCTTGAACCGGACCGGAGGCAGTTGAAGATAGGGAAAGGCCTTTTCTTCAAGCTGGGCGTATGGGGCAATTTCCTGTGCCAGGGCAGCTTCGTGGGCATCCTGGATTAATTCAACCGGAGACATGGCATCTCCGCTCAAATCCAGATTTCCCGTGACCATGACCAGGCGATGGTCCGATTCCCAATTCCGACGAAAGGCTGCATTCACCTCATCCAGGGTCAAGTCCTGGATATAGGGCCGCAGCAGTGCATAGCGTTGGGAAGGAGATTGGAATACGGTTTTCTGATTAAGGCTGTAAAGAAGTGCCCGGGCCAAGTTGGAGGACTTACGGGTGTCGGCTTTTTTCACGGCCGATTCCAATTCATTGAGAAAATCGGCCTTGACCCGGTTCAATTCCCGGGTTTCCGCACCAAAAATAAGCATCTGGTCCAAGGTTTTCTGGAGTTGGGTCAATCCCACACGCCACTTGGCAGGGGGGCAGTCGGCGGTGACGGCAGCAACGGACAATTGCCTTAAAAATTGCCCGGAGTAGGCCGAAGCAGATGTGAAGCCTGCACTCTCTCCACGGACCAGGGTGTCCAATCGGTATTGGAATACGGCATCGGCGACGTCATCCAGAACCCTTTGCTTCAATGCACTTTCCGTTTCCCCCTCAAAGGGAACCGAATCAATCCGCTCAATGGTCAAGGTGGTACTTCCAGACTCGGGTTCATGGTGGTAA
>JAKSBM010000738.1 GCA_022361135.1 Desulfobacterales bacterium
GGCCGGGTGGGGCTTAAGGGAACCGACGGCCTGGTGGACCGGGCCCTGGCACTGGGGGCAATCCCCCGGGCCGGGGCCAAGGCCGCCCGGGCCCTGGCCTGCCTGGATGAAAAATTTTCCGGAGCCCTAGAGCTGGGAACCCCGGCCGGGGCCATGGGGGCAGATGTGGCCCGGGATGCTGGTGTCACCGCCACCCCGGTTCCCCTGGCCGACTTCCATTCCGCCCTGAACCCGAATCATTCCGATCCCCCCCCGGCAACAACCCCCTCCACCCGGGCCCGGGACACCCGGCAGGCGGCCCGGACCCTGGTGGAGATGGGGGTGGATCTCATCCTCTTTGCCGGGGGGGACGGCACGGCCCGGGATGTTTGCGAGGCCGTGGGGCCCCGGGTGCCGGTCATCGGCATCCCCGCCGGGGTGAAGATCCATTCCCCGGTCTTTGCCCGGACCCCGGAGGCGGCCGGGGAGCTGGCCGCCCTTTTCCTGGCCGGTCAGGTGAAGACCACCTCGGAGCAGGAGGTCCTGGACATTGACGAGGATGCCTACCGGGAGGGGCGGGTCACCACCCGTCTCTTCGGCTACCTCATGGTTCCCGACTCCGGGACCCGGACCCAGGGGCGCAAGGCCGGCACCCCGGTGACCGAGCGGGCGGCCCAGAATCTCATTTCCCTCTCCATTGTGGATGACATGATGGAAGACTGGATTTACCTCATTGGCCCGGGCACCACCATTGCCCCGGTCATGGAAAACCTCGGCCTGGAAAACAGTCTGTTGGGGGTGGACATTGTCCAAAATGGAAAACTCATCCTCAAGGATGCCTCGGAAGCCCAGATCCTAGGGGCCGTTTCCCGGATTCCCCACAAGATCGTCATCACCCCCATTGGCGGCCAGGGCTATCTCTTTGGCCGGGGAAACCACCAGTTCAGCCCCCGGGTGATCCAGGGGGCGGGGCGGGAGAATATCATCGTGGGGGCCACCCTCCAGAAGATCGGCAGTTTCCGTGGGCGGCCCTTCAGCGTGGACACGGGGGAACCGGAAACCGACCGGCTCCTTAAGGGCTATATCCGGGTGGTCACCGGACACCGCCAGGAAATGGTCCATCCCATCCAATAGCAAGCGCAGAAAATGGTTTTGAACACGGGTTACCGGTGAAGTGGGATGCCGGCGCCATGGTTGAGCGACCACCCCACCGCCGGTCCCCATTGACCCGTTTCCATCTCGGGCATGGTAAATTTTCGTTTTCAAACTGCTCTGTCTTGAGACTTTCATCAACCGTTATCCATAAAGGACCGATTGCCCCATGTCCCCTGAAATGTGCCAAGTGCGGGAAGTGGAAACCTGCCTCATGGATCTTCTCCATTCTGTTCAGCAGGCCGATATTGAAACCTATTTGTCACGGGTCTCCCCGGAGGTGTCCTGCTTTGAGCCGGAAAGCCGGGGCCACCTCCTCCGGGGGCTGGGCCTCCACCGCTTTTTGGTGGAAGCGGCCCGGCCCGTTGAAAAATACCACATTGAGTTGGTGGATCCCTTGATCCGGGTGGGCAAGGACATGGCCTATGTGGCCTATACCCTCCATTTAACCGAGTTGGACGGGGGGAAACAGGCCCAATTGACGGCGGAGAATGTCACCCGGATCTTCCAGCGGGAGGACGGGGGATGGAAGATGGTTCATTTCCACCGGTCCTGAGACCATGGCGGGGGGATTGGCTGCCCATTGAATCTGTTGGGGATATGCCCTTTTCATTTAATGCGCGGGGGATCGTCCTTTCTCCGGGTATATACCGGGAGGGTGGGCTGGGTGCCGGCGCTGGCCGTCAGGGCCATGGGTTCCAGGGCATGCTGGATCATGGTGGCCATTTCCTGGCGGAGGATGGGTTTGGACAAAAAGCCCCGGATGCCGATGCTGGCGGCCTTTTCCCGTGTCATGGATTCGGAATAGCCCGTGCAGAGGATGATGGGCGTGTCCGGCCGGACGGCCATGATGTTTTCCGCCAATTGGTAGCCGGTCATGCCGGGCATGGTCATGTCGGTGATGATGAGGTCAAAGTCCCGGGGGCGGGCCTTGAATAGTTCCAATGCTTTGTTGCTCCGGGTTTCCGTGGTGACCTGGTAGCCCATGCGGGTGAGCATGGCATCCATCATCTGGACGATCATGGGTTCGTCGTCCACCACCATGATATGGCCCCGGCCCAGGAGGGGAAAATCCGAATTGCGGACGTCCAGGGGTTCCTGGAGACGGTTCCGGGTCAGGGGAAGGAGGACCACGAAGCGGCTGCCCGATCCCACCCAGCTTCTGACCCCAATGTGGCCCCCGTGGGAGCGGACAATGCCCTGGACCATGGAAAGCCCCAGTCCGGTCCCCTTGCCCTTGTCCTTGGTGGTGAAATAGGGGTGGAAAATCTGGTCCAGCACGGCCGGTGCCATGCCCGGCCCGGTGTCGGAAACCGTGATGCGGGCGTATTCTCCCGGGTCGATTTTCATTTTTCGCACATCCCAGGGGGTGAGTTGGATGGTCCGTAATTGCACGGTGAGCACCCCGCCATCCTCCTCCATGGCGTGGAAGGCATTGGTGCACAGGTTCATGATCACCTGGTGGATCTGGATGGCATTGCCCAGGATCTGGCCGTCGGATTCCTCAATATCATCCTGGATGAGGATGGTGGAGGGAAGGGTGGATTCCACCAGTTTCAATGCTTCCCGGGTCACTTCATGGACCCATACCCCTTCCAATTCGGTTTCATTTCTCCGGCTGTAGGTGAGGATGCGTTTCACCAGGGCCCGGGCCCTTTGGGTGGCATCCATGATTTTGCCCAGGTAATCCCATTGGATGGTTCCTTTGGGGGTCTCCAGCTGGAGGAGTTCGGTGTAGCCGGAAATGGGGAAGAGGATATTGTTAAAATCATGGGCAATGCCCCCGGAAAGGGTGCCGATGGATTCCATTTTCTGGGCCTGGAGGAGTTGGAGTTCCAAATCCCGCCGTTTTTCCTCGATGGTTTTTTCGTGGGTGATGTCGTGTACAATGACCTGGATTTGTTTTTTTTCATCGTGGGTGAAACGGGAAAAGGTCACGGCCCCGTACCATTGGCTGTCATCCCCCCGCAGGAAAATCCATTCAAAGGACACCCGGCCCACCTCCATGCAGGTGGCGGTGTGGGAGGCAATGCCCTGGTTCGATGACAACTCTTCGGATTGGGAGGGGGGGGAAAAGGCCTCCAGGGGGAGGTGGGTCATTTCTTCGGGGGTATGGTGGCCAAAGAGGGAGAGGGCGGCCTGGTTGCAGTCCCGGCAGAGGCCGGTTTCCGCATCCAGGACCAGCATGGCCGCCGGGGAGTCGGCAAAGAGGATTCGGTTGTATGCCTCCCGCTGGGTGAGGGCCTGGGCCATCTGGTGGGCATCCCGGGCAAATTCCCGTAATTCGGTGATGTCCGATTCCGGCCAGGGGTCCAAGACTTCGCCGCTGGTGATCCGCCGGAGGTGGCCGGCCAGGTTCTCAAAGCGGTCGGCCATGCGGTTGGCAAATATCATGGCAAAGCAGATACCGGCACAGAGGGTGAGGATCATGGCGGCGATGAGGATGAGGAAGGTGGTTTTAATGGGATTGTACACGTGGATTGATGGGGTGAGGACCATGATATACCATTGAATGTTGCGGATTCTCATGGCCGTTCCCACCATGGGGATTCCTTCGAATTCAAATGCATCGCAGCTGGTGGGGTTGGCCTGGGCCAGGGCCTTTTTCACCAGGGGAAGATGGTTCAGGTTGACCTGGTGGGCCGTGAGGCTTCCGTCGGGGTCGGCAATGACCTGTCCCCGTTGGTCCAGGATGAGGATGCGCTGCCCTTTCTCCGTGGCCATATCGGTGAGGAATTGACTGAGTTGGGCCAGATTGATTTCCCCCAAAAGCATCCGCTTGCCGCAGGGGATGCCCAATCCCACGGAGATCCCCGAGCCCACCAGGGGGAGGTAGGTGAGGGTCCAGGTGGATTCTTGTTTTGCCATGACTTCCTTGAACACCCAGTGGCGGGAAATGTCAAATCCCATGAGGTCCTGTTTTTGCCCTAGGTTTGGGTTGCGGATGACCAGGTTCTCAAAGCGTCCGTCTTGGCCAATGAGGTAGATGGCCTTGAGGCTGTCCGAAGCATCCAGGTTGGCCCGGAGGATGGCGGTTTCCTCTTCCCGGGGCAGGTTCCCCCAGAGCAGGCGCTGGGCCGAGTGGTTCAGCATGAGGCGGTAGGTGCTCAAATGGTTTTCCACCCGGGCGGCAATGGATGTGGAAAGGTGGGCCTGGTCCCCCTTAACCTGTTTTTTGACATTGGGGGCCACAAAGGTGCCCACCAGGATGCAGAGGAGGATGAAGGGGAATAGGGCGATGAGCAGGGAATGGAGTCCCAGGATTTGTCGAATATGTCTCTGGCCTTTTGGGGGGGCGGGCATCTTAATTCTCCTGGGCATGGTAGGTTCCGTCGATGATCTGGAAGATGAAACTGTCCCGATCCGCATCCCCGTATGGGTTTAAGGTGATTTTTTGCTGCAGGCCCTGGTATTGCCCCGGGGAGAGAATCCGCTGCTTGAGGTTTTGTTCGCCGTCGGCCCTGAGGAAGGCATCCAGGACGATGCTGGTGGCGTCGTAGGCGGTGACACTGGCAAAAATGGCTTTTTTTCCGAATCGTTTTTCAAACCGGGCGCAGAATGCCTTATATCGAGGGGAGGTATCGTTCCGATCCACGAATTGGGTAATATAGGCCCGGTTTCTGGCATTGCCCGCCACCCGCTCCATGGAGTCGGTGGAGGCCCATTCACTCATGGCAATGATAATCTTTGGGGCCAGTTTCCGAATCTGCTGGCAGATGATGCCGGCATCCACGGCATTGGTGACGATGAGGATGCCGTCGGGCCGTTTCTCCAACAGGGCTTTGACTGCATCATAGAAGACGGCATTGTCGTGGGAAACATAGGCGTGGCGGGCCACGATTTGTCCCCCCAGATCATTGAACCGGCCCTGGAAATGGCCCAGCCAGTCTTCGGTGTAGGCCCGGTTACCGATGTCGTAAATGGCGGCCACGCGTTTGACCCCCAGGCGGGTGTATTGGAAATCGGCAAATCGAATGGCATATTGGCGGGTGGTGGAAAGGACCCGGATGAATTGGTCGTTGATGCCCTCCAGCCGGGTGGTGGTGGCCGTGGGGCTGACCAGCAGGGTATTGGGAACCCCGGCCCGGGTGGTCAGGGCCATGGCAATGCTGGAGGTCATGGGGCCGATGATGACCTTGACACCCTTGTTGTGGAGTTCCTTGACCGCGGAAATGGCGGTTTCCGGATCCTGGCCGTCGTCCCGGGAGATGAGGCGGACGGGCTGGCCAAAGAGGCCGCCCTTGCGATTCCGGTCCTCCACGGCCAGGAGGGCCCCATTGCGTCCGGCCACGCCCAGGTCGCCGCTGCGCCCGGACATGCCGCCCAGGAATCCGATGGTGACCGGGGTTTCCGGGCTGGATGAATGAAAAATAAAGATGGCGGATAAGGTGGCCAGGGCTGCGACGAAAATAGAAAACAGCGATTTCATGGGTGTACCCTTGGGAAATGGGGTTGATATCGTGAAAACCGTCCGTCAATTCATCGTAATCCAAGTACTATACGACTAATCGGGTTAAAAAATAAAGTAAAAATCCCACCGGTATGGTGGGAAATTTGTGGGGTGGAAATTGAGAAGGAAAATGGGCGGTGAATCGGGGGCGATGCCGGATCGGCATCGCCCCGTGGGGGGAGTTATTCAAATATTTTTTCGTCGGCGGCACCGGCTTCGGCTGCGTCCAATTCCATGTCCCGGATCTTTCCAGCTTCCCGGTTTTTCCAGTATTCCTTATACCATTCATTGGCGATGATCATGGACATGACCTCGTTGGTGCCGGTCCAGATGGAGGCCAGGCGCAGGTCCCTGTGGATGCGTTCCACCGGATAGATGTTGGTGTAGCCGATGCCGCCCATGACCTGCATGGCGTTGTGAACCGCTTTCTGGCAGGATTCGGTGACGAATTTTTTGGATTCCGAAACCAGGCGGCGTACGGTTTTGGGGTGGACGTTTTCGTCCACGGCCCGGGCCGTGGTGTAGATCATGGAGCGGGAGGCATCCAAAAGGGTGGCCGCCTCGGCCACCTGGAAGGAAACCCCCTGGAAGGCTGCCACGGGTCGGCCGAATGCCTTGCGTTTGGTGGTGTAGGCCGTGGCCACATCCAGGGCGGGGATGGCTGCGCCGATGGTCATGGCGGCGGTGCCCAGCCGTTCCGGGATCATCATGGTGTTGAAAATTTTCACCCCCTGGTTGAGTTCCCCCAGGAGATTTTCCCTGGGAACCTTCACATCCTTGAAGACCATGCGGGCGGCGCCCCCGCCCCGGCAGCCCATGAGGCCGTAAAGGTATTCGGTTTTCACCCCTTGGCTGCGGTCCACGATGAAGCATGAGATGCCCTTGTGGGGCTCTGCATGGGGATCGGTGCGGGCATAGACCAGGAAGTAATCGGCCCCTTCCCCGCCCACGATGAAGCGCTTCTGGCCGTTGAGGATAAAATGGTCCCCCTTGTCCTGGGCCGTGGTGGTGGTACCGAAGAAATCCGATCCGCCCCGGGGCTCGGTGAGGCACTCCGCCGCGAACAAATCCCCCCTTAACAGGGGTTTGACATATTTTTCCTTTTGGTCGTCCCTTCCGTGGAGGACAATGGCGTCGCAGACCAGTTCCGCCCCCACCCCAAAGGTGCAGGCAAAGATATAGA
>JAKSBM010000940.1 GCA_022361135.1 Desulfobacterales bacterium
CTCCTCGGGCCTCTTTGGCTCCATTTCCGGGGTGGCCGCGGCCAATGTCTATTCCACCGGGGTTTTTACCATCCCCCTGATGAAACAGCTGGGCTATAAAAAACGCTTTGCCGGGGCCGTGGAGGCCGCCGCCTCCACCGGGGGCATGCTCATGCCGCCGGTCATGGGTGCCGGGGCCTTTGTCATGGCAGAAATCACCGGGATTTCCTATGTGAAAATCGTGGTGGCCGCCATGCTGGGCTCCCTGCTTTTCTATACCTCCCTGGTCCTGAGGGTCCATTACACGGCATTGAAGAATGACCTGCGGGGCATCAGCGAGGAAGAAATCGTGCCCATGAAGCAGATTCTGAGGGATTCCTATCTCCTCATCCCCATGGTCTTTTTGGTGGTCCTGTTATTGCGGGGATATTCCCCCTTCCTGGCCGCCAATGCTGCCATTGCCCTGACCTTTTTGATTTCCTTTGTGAAAAAGGAAACCCGCATGACCCCCACCCGGATCTGGGCCACCCTGAAGCTTTCCGGGTATAATATGGTCATGATTGCCCTGGCCTGCGCCGGGGCCGGCATGGTGGTGGCCATTGTCACCCACACGGGTCTGGCCCTGGGCATTGCCACGGTGATCACCAATTGGTCCGGGGGACAGATGCTCCCGGCCCTGCTCCTCATCATGGTCACCTCCCTGGTCCTGGGCATGGGCCTGCCCTGTACCCCGGCCTATATCATCGCCATCACCATTGGGGGACCGGCCCTGCTCTCCATGGGCTGCGACATGCTGGCCGCCCATCTGTTTGTCTTTTACTTTGCCATCCTGGCGGGCATCACCCCGCCGGTCTGCGTGCCCGCCTATTGTGCGGCGGCCATTGCCAAATCCAAGCCCTTGCAGACCGGGTTTGAGGCCTTTAAGCTGGCCCTGGTGGGCTTTCTCATTCCCTACGTTTTTGTCTCCAACAAAGCTTTGCTCATGCAGGGCAGTGTCCTGGAAATTGCCACGGTAACCCTGGGGCTGCTCACGGCCGTGGTCCTCTTTGCCGGGGCCCTGAGCGGGTATTTTTTCAAATCCGTGGGACAGGCCGTCCGGGTGGGTCTCTTTGGCCTGGCTTTGGGGGTGACCTTTGTCTGTACCCAGCCCGATCTGGTGAACAGCCTGCCGGTCCGGGGGCTGATTTTCGCCTTCCTGGGCCTCATGCTGGTGCGCATGTTTAAATCTTCCGCTGTGGCGGTGCAGGAATAAAAATATGAAATCCGTTCTCATCATTGGCGGGGGCGTCATCGGCGCCTCCGTTGCCTATCACCTGGTTCGGCGGGATGCCAATGTCCGGGTGACCCTGGTGGAGCAGGGGGATCCGGCCTCGGGCAGTTCCGGGGCCTGTGACGGCCTGGTCTTCATGCAGTCCAAAAAGCCGGGTATCCACCTGGCACTGGCCATGGAGAGCCGCAGGGGCTTTCAAACCCTGGCCGGGGAACTTCCCCTGGACATTGAATACCGGGAAACCGGGGGCATGGTCACCATTGAAAACCAGGCCGAGTTCAAGGCCATGGAAACATTCACGGCGGAGCAGCGGGCCATTGGTTTGGATGTCCGCCTCCTGGACCGGGACCAGACCCTGGCCATGGAACCCCATCTTTCCCCGGACATTGCCGGGGCCACCCATTCCCCCCAGGATGCCCAGGTCAACCCCATCACCCTGACCCTGGGGCTGATCCTTGGGGCCCGCCGGGCCGGGGCAAAAATCCTCACCCACACCCGGGTTCTGGATTTTAAAACCCAGGGGAATCGCATCACCGGCGTGACCACCACCCAGGGCGACCTGGAAGCCGATGTCACCCTCATTGCCGGTGGGGCCCTGTCCGGGGTGCTGGGCCAAAAACTGGACCTGGATTTCCCCATCCGCCCCCGCCGGGGGCAGATCGTGGTCACCCAGGCCACCCGGCC
>JAKSBM010000049.1 GCA_022361135.1 Desulfobacterales bacterium
CGCTCTGTCCATCCCAATCCATCCCCACGGGTGACGATACAAGCTATGACGTGGCCTGTCCCTCCAATAATCCGGGAATGAAAAAATACTATGTCAACACATGGGGCTGCCTGAATTTTTGGGTAAAAAGCGGGGGGGGATGCAGCAATTGCATCGCCGTTTGCCCGTACAGCAAGCCCGGCACCTGGATCCATGACATTGTAAAGGCTGTCTCTTCCAAGACCCCCCTTTTCAATAAAACATTTGTCACCCTGGACGATGTGCTGGGATACGGTTCCACCTATGAAAAACACACCAATCCCAGGGAATGGTGGACGTCCAAAGGGCGCCCGAAAACCTGGCCCAGGAAATTTTAACCGGAATCCAAAGGAGGAAAAATGGCTTTGATCTATCTGGTATTTGGCATTTTCAGCGGGGTGGTCTGCGCCAGGGTCCACCAGTCAATGAAAAGTGGAAAGATTCGGTTTGCCTGGTTTCACTGGGTGGCACTCGGGATTTGGTATCCATCGGTGGTGGGATTGATCGCCTTCATTGTCACCAGCATCGAAGAAAGCGAACCCCAGGCCGCAGGCATGGCATTGCTGATTTTCGGCGGCGTATTATTGGCACTTACCCTGGGGGGATATCGTCTCCTGTTTAAACCAACGATGGTTGGGGAATCCTCCGAATCGGTGTGATTCCCCTTTAGTTATAGATGAGAAAAAGGAAAAAGATGAAAAACGCGTTAAAAATGGTTTTGGTTGCTGCCGTGGCAGTTTTGTTTGCCGGGGCACCTTCCTGGGCCGAAGTTGAATTGGCACCCGAAGATGGATTTTTGGACTCCCTGACCTTTAGCGGGGAGGTGACCTTGTTCAGCCGGTACACGGAAAACCCCCTGTTCGGCGGTGAAGACAACCCCTCCACAGGCTACGGCTATACCCCGGACAAGGTCTATGGTGAAGTGTATACCACCCTGGGGTTGACCGGGGAAAAAAGAACCGCGGCCGGGGTGTTTAGCGCCCAGGTCGCACCCTATTATATCCAGACCATGGGGCAGGATTTTTTCGGCTTCATGGACCATGGGACCAGCAACTATTATGAGTGGGCCGGTTATGATGGAAATGTGGATAACTATGGTTTGGATCAGGCCTGGGTCAAATGGGGGGATATCCTGAATTCCAATATGGATCTCACCGTGGGGCGGCAGAATATTCAATTGGAGAAACAATTCATCATGGGCATTGCCCGGGAACCGGCTGCCGGGGTCTGGATATGCAATCCCAAAAGTTTTTCCTTCGGCCTTCGCCTGGACGGTGATTGGGGGCCGGTGAACGGCACATTGTTCTGGGCCCGGTCGGATAAATACCGGGACGCCCTTGAGGATGATGTAAAGACCTACGGCCTGAATCTCCATTATGATTTCAGCGAGACTGCCTTTATCTACGGTGGGGTTTTCGTCAAGGATGAGCCGGCCGTGGGTTCCGGATCCAGTACCCTGCTGGATGGCGCTGAAAACGATACCACCACCTATGACCTGGGGGGTGAAATTTCCTTTGGCCCCCTGCAATTGGAAGGGGAACTGGCCCTCCAGACCGGCGATGTTAAAGATAACAGCGGTAAGGATTACGACCGGGAGTCCATGGCCTATTGGGCCAGTGCCACCTATTGGTTCCCTGTGAAATGGAACCCCTATTTCAAGGTGATGCAGTTGAATTTCTCCGGCGATGGAAACGATGGCGATGCCGAGGTGAACGGATATGACAGTATGTTCTCGGGGGCCAGCAGCTGGAACCACTTTTTTGTTGGTGAAATGGTGGGTGAAGCCCACCTGGTCAATACAAACAAACGGAATCTAATTTTGGAGGCGGGATTTTCTCCCGTGGAAACCTTAGCCGTTTCTTTGATGTACATTCAGCACACCCTCAACGACAATGGTGCCGGTCCCGATGACTGGGGCGACGAAGTGAACCTGTTTTTCGATTGGTTTGCAACGGATAATATCTTCGTCCATTGGGGTGTTGGAATGGCCATGCCCGGTGACGCTGCCATTGCCAAATACGGCAACGATAAAGATGCCGTATTCGGACAATGCCAGGTGAGTTATTATTTCTAACCCGGACATTTCATGGAATATCCAGGTGCCCCCCTTTTGATTGCCGTCCCCGGTCAATGGACCGGGGACGGTTTGCCTAGGTGGGTGCCGAAATATTTGACAAAGTATTGTCCCCCCGGCCCCAGGGCCGGGGTATTTCGCCATGCGAGAATAAAGGGCAGGGTCATTGCCCCATTGTTTGCCGGCAGTTGAAGTTCTTTGAGCAGGCCGTTTTTGATATCTTTTTTGGCCATATGTTCCGGCAGGTATCCCCAGGCCAGACCTTTTCGGATAATTTCACGGGTAACACTGCAGCTTTGCACCCACCAGACCTGGTCGCTTAGCATTCTGTCTGTGGTGTCGTGGGTGCCGTTTTTTCCGGTGTAGATCAATTGGCGGTGGGGGGAAAGATCCTTTTCTTCAATGGCATCAAGTTGGGCCAGGGGATGCTTTGGGGATACCACGGCCAGGGGATGGGTGACGGCAATGATCCGCATGTTGGGTTTCAGTCTGGGTGCAGGGGCGATGAAACAGCCAATGTCTGCCTTGCCCGAATCGATCATGGGTTCACAATCGTCAAAGGCGGCCTCGGTCAATTCCAGATCAATGTGGGGATATACTTGGGTAAAATGTTCAAGGAAATCCGTGAGCATGCTCCAGGGCAATGCTTCATCCAGGGCTATGGTCAGGGAGGATTCGGGGTTCCGGCTAAAGGTTTCAGCCTTGGTTTGGAGCTCGCCGATATCATTTAAAATCTTGTTTACATCCCGGCGCAGGCTTTCCCCTTGGGCCGTGAGAATGGGATACCTGCCGGTTCGGTCAAATAGGGAAACCCCCAGATCGATTTCAAGGTTCATTACTGCGGTGCTGATTGCGGATTGGACCTTTCCCAATTTTCTAGCCGCGGCGG
Organism: Desulfobacterales bacterium; assembly: GCA_022361135.1. The sequence continues at coordinate 2,982 of JAKSBM010000049.1, forward strand.
AAAATGAACCGGTTTCCACGGTGGCGATGAAGGCCCTTAACTGAAAGATATTAAAATCCATTGTTTTATCTATGCGGTCTGTAAGCTGTTTTGGCAAGGAAGATCCATTGGGCCACGCGACCAGTGGATCCCGATTCTAATTTTAGGTAAGGCTTCCAGTGGAAAAAAGGCGTTGTTTTGCTAGGCCGGGTCGGCCGAGGACGAAGGTCCTGCACAAACAACCTTATTTCCGCTGGTTGCCCATGGCGATAATACGCATTTGGAAAAAATGAAAATAAGCATGTCGACTCAAAAAGCAAGTCATTGTCTGGTGGCCCTCCTTGTTATGGTTGCCGTCTATCGGTATGTGGTACCGATTTCCCTTCCCCAGTCCCGGTTGGAAACCCTGATGCCCGGGGTTGATCAATTTCAACGAATCAGCCAGGATCCGGCCATCTGGTCCGGGAAGAAAAATGGGCAAGTGGTGGGATACTTGGGCCTGACCCAAGCAAATGGATATGGTGGCCCCATGTCCGTGGCCACTGTGGTGGATACCGACGGCGGGATTTTACATGTCTCCATTCTGTCCCACCGGGATACGGCTGCCTTTGTGCGCATGCTGGAAAACCAGCATTACATGGAGCGTTTCAAGGGAATCAAGGTGGCTGGAGCACGGGCTCCGGTCTATGACCTGGATGGCATCTCAGGGGCAACCTATTC
>JAKSBM010000967.1 GCA_022361135.1 Desulfobacterales bacterium
CCGTCTCATGGGAATTCCCCATGGACTGGTCATCAACCGGGCCGGCATGGGCAACGATGACGTCAAAACCTATGCCCGGGAAAAAGGGGTACCCATCCTCATGGAGATCCCCTTTGACAAGCGCATTGCCCAGGCATACTCCCAGGGGGAACTCATCGTTTCCCGCCTGCCCGAGTACAAGGAAAAATTCATCCGTCTGTATGAAGATATCAAAGGGATGGCAGCAGGGAGGAAGGCCCAATGAAAGAACTTGTAATCCTCAGTGGAAAGGGCGGAACCGGAAAAACCAGTATCACGGCATCCTTTGCCGGACTGGCCCGGAATGCCATCCTCTGTGATGCCGATGTGGATGCCTCTGACCTCCACCTGGTCACGGCCCCGGAAATCCGGGAAACCCATGACTTCAAGGGGGGAAACGAAGCCCGAATCAATCCGGATATTTGTTCGGGGTGCGGCCTCTGCCAGAGCCTGTGCCGGTTCGAAGCGATTCAATCACCGGATACCAAAGACGGTCCCTACGCCATAGATGGCCTGGCCTGTGAAGGGTGTGGTGTGTGTGTGGAACTCTGCACGGTCCAGGCCATTGATTTTCCCCAGAAGACCTGCGGACAATGGTTTGCATCGGAAACCCGCTTTGGTCCCATGGTCCATGCCCGCCTGGGCATTGCCGAGGAAAACTCGGGCCGCCTGGTGGCCCTGGTCCGGGAGGAGGCAAAAAAACGGGCCCGGGAACAGCACCGGGATCTCATCCTCACCGACGGCCCTCCGGGTATCGGTTGCCCGGTCATTGCCAGCATCGGCCAGGCCAACGCCATTCTCATTGTGGCCGAGCCCACGGTCTCCGGCATCCACGACATGGAGCGGGTGGCCAAACTGGCAGCCCATTTTAAACTGCCGGCCATGGTCTGCATCAATAAATTTGATCTCAATGCGGACCAGAGCCGAACCATTGAAAAATTGGCCCAGAAACATGGGTTGGGCTTCATGGGTAAAATCCCCTTTGATCCGGAATTTACCCAGGCCATGATCCAGGGCAAATCCGTCATGGAAACCGCCCCCAACAGCGAAGCGGCCATGGCCGTAAAACACATCTGGAAGGGGGTCATGGAAAGTGAAGCCATGTCCCTGGACCGGATCATGTAAAAAATAAAATTAAGAATTTAATTTCAATATAAGGAGACATTGAAAAATGCAGAACGGAAGAATCGCCGTACCCTCCAACGGAGAAGGCGGACTTGCAGGTACCCGGTCGGGACATTTCGGTCATTGCGACGTCTTTACCTTTGTGGATGTGAAGGACGGAGAGATTGAAAAGGTCTCCACCATTAATAATAAAGAACATGTCCAGGGCGGCTGCATGGTGCCGGTGAACCTCTTGGCCGAACACCGGGTCAACGCCCTCATCGTGGGCGGGATCGGCATGCGTCCCCTCATGGGATTTCGCCAGGTGGGCATCGATGTCTACCATGACGACCAGCGCCCTGAAATCGAACCCGTAGTCATGGACCTCATCGCCGGTAACTTGTCTGAAATCCGCAACGACCAGGTTTGCGGCGGCGGACAGGCCCACTAGGAGGCGGACATGAAAATCGCCATTACATCCACAGGACAGGATCTGGATGCCCAGGTGGACCCCCGCTTCGGCCGGGCCGCCTACATCATGATCGTGGATATCGATACCCTGGAATTCACAGCCATTGACAATTCCGCCAACAAAAACGCCTTCAAGGGCGCGGGAATTCAAGCGGCTGCCACGGCCGCGGACAAGGGTGCAGAGGTTCTTCTCACCGGATTCTGCGGCCCCAATGCCTTCAAAGCCCTGGATGCGGCGGGTGTGAAAGTGGCCAACGACATCACCGGCACCATCCGGGAGGCTGTGGAATTCTACAAGGCCGGAAACTGCACCTTTGCCGATGCAGCCAATACGGATGGTCATTGGTAAAAAGTATTTATACCGACATATCCGGCTGATTTTACAATGAAGCCCTGTGGTGGTGGCACCTTTAACCCCTCCTATCTTACCCCCTGTCTATCTAAAGGTGTCACCGCCCCAGGGCTTCATTCATTTTTACCCCCCGGAAACCGCCGGGGGATGGAAAGGACACTCCATGCCCTTATATGATTTTCATTGCAATGCCTGTGACTCTGACATTGAACTGCTCCTGGTGGGATCCCGGGACGAGCCGGTCTGCAGCCGCTGCGGTAGCCGGAATCTAACCAAACTCATGGCCGCCCATTCATCGGCCTCGGGTCCCACCGGGAGTCGCACCATGCCCGGCCTGGGGGATACAGCCTGCTGCGGCTCCGCCCCGGGACAGGGGGCGGGATGTGCCGGCCCCGGCTCCTGCTGCGGCCGGAACCAATAAAAGGCCCACCAAGCTAACATCCTGTTTTTATATTTATTTACCACGTCGCAAACCATCCCCCCGGTTGACAGGGGAAAAGGGAGCGTGGTACTTAACCACATGCCCCGCCCGGACATTTCCGCCGGGGCCATTTGATCCCCACCCCGGATTTTTCACGGGAAGAGTTCTCCTGATCTGCAAGGACCGGATGGCACAATTGCCATCCATCACCGCAAGTAGTTTTGCACCGGCGCAAATCGGGAGAAGCCCCCATGACAAATTCGGGCTAACCCCCATTGGAAGATATGAACATGGAACTTACCGACATCTGCACCCTGGAAGAATGGGTCACCCTGGAAAATGAACTCTTTGAACAATTTAAATTCCAGGGATTTGTATTCAATCCCCAAGGGATCCGGATCACGGAAACCAAGAACTCCGCCAATCCCCTTTGCCCGGCCATCAAGGCCCTGGAAAACGGCCAGACCTTTATCTGTTCTTCGGCCCATTCCAACATGACCCAGGCGGTCAAGGCCAGTAAAAAGTCCATGATGGAAGGCTGCGATGCCGGCTTTGCCAAGTGGGTGGTCCCGGTCCATGTGGAGGGTGAATTTCTGGGCGTTGTGGGCGGCTGCGGCATGGTGCTGGAAGGCGAAGAAGTGGATACCTTTGCCATCAATAAAATCGCCGGCATGGATGCGGCCGAGGCCGCAGAGCTGGCCCCCCAGGTTCCGGTCACCAGCCAGGCCAACATGGAAGCGGCCGTGGCCCATGCGGAAAAACGGATCCAGGATCTGATCCAGTCCAAAAAATAAAAAAGGAGTCTCCAATGCCCTCGGCATTTGAAAAACGCGTCAAACGCCGGGTCATTGCCAGACCCCATACATTTTTTGCCGTCTGCCCCCCGGGCCTGGGTGCCACCTGTGCCCGGGAATTGGCCGGACTGGGCCGGGAAATCCAGGCGATCACCCCCGTGGCCGGCGGCATTGAATTCACCGGAAAACTCACCGCAGGGTATCTGGCCAACCTCCACCTGGCCAGTCCGGTGCGCATCCTCATGCGCCTGGCCCAATTCAAGGCCGACTCCTTTGCCAAATTGGAAAAGCACATGGCCGCCCTGGACTGGGAACTCTTTCTCCCCCCCAATGTCCCCCTGGACATCAAGGCATCCTCACAAAAATCCCGGCTCTACCACACCGATGCCGTGGCGGAACGGTGCCTGGCCGTGATCAACCGGGCCTTGACCCCATCGGAATTCAGCCCGGATGGAGATCGCATCCATCCCCAGACCCTCATGGTCCGGGCGGTGAACGACCGCTTTGAGATCTCCCTGGACATGTCCGGGGACCCCTTGTACAAGCGGGGAATGAAATCCAAAATCACCCCGGCCCCCCTGAGGGAGAACCTGGCCTTCACCATCCTCACCGCCGCCGGATTCACCCCCGACCTGCCCGTAATCGATCCCATGTGCGGATCGGGCACCTTTTCATTTGAAACCGCCCGGATCAAGGCGGGCATCCCGGCCGGTTTTTTCCGGCGCTTTGCCTTTGAGGCCTGGCCGGCCTTCAAACCCGGCCAATGGGCCTTCCTCAAACGGGAAGCCGCCGGGAATATCCAACTCCCGGAGGCCATGGACATTTATGCATCGGACCGGGATCCCCAGGTCATGGCCGTGTTGGAAACCAACCTCCAGGGTCCCCCCGGCCTGCCCGTGGAATTCCCGGAATCGGCCCGGGACTTCCTTTCCAAAATCCAGGCCCGGCATATGGATTTCTTCAGGCTCAAGCCCCCCACCCAGCGGCCCGGCATCATCCTCCTCAATCCCCCCTATGGAAAACGGCTGGACAAGGGCATGGACACCCGGGCCTTCTACCGGGAGGTGGGGGAAAAACTGGTCCGGGATTTCAAGGGATGGAAACTGGGGATAATCTTCCCGGGCCAGGGCATCCAAAAACTCAAGGGACTCCCCCTGTCGGCCCATCCCTTTTTCCACGGGGGATTGGACCTGGTGGCCGGCCTGGGTGAAATTTAACCGGACGGCCCTGTCCCGATACCTGCCCAATGTTTTAAATTTCAAGTCAGACACAGCCCCCGGGGACAATGGAATCCCCCGGGAGAATTGATTTTGGCCCCCACCAATGGCATAGTGGATGGGTAACCCTTTGCAGGAGAGCCTTCCATGAAAAGACAAATTCTGATCTGGGCACTGGTGCTCTGGTTTCCGGTCCAATGCCTGGCCGCCGATGTGGACCACGGCATTTATGGGGAATTGCTGGAAAAATACGTGGTGAAACACCGGGTCAACTACGCCGGATTCCAAAGGGAAGAAGCCCGGTTGGATCAATATCTGGATCGACTTTCCGCCGTGGACCCGGACCCGCTCACCCGGAACCAGGCCATGGCCTTTTACATCAACGCCTACAATGCCTTCACCATTAAACTCATCCTTTCCAAATACCCGGAGCTGAACTCCATCAAGGAGTTGGGCAGCTTCTTTTCCAATCCCTGGAATAAAAAATTCATCCCCCTCCAGGGCCGCACCGTAACCCTGGATTACATTGAGCACGAGGTGCTCCGCCCCCGGTACAAGGATCCCCGGATCCATTTTGCCATCAATTGCGCCTCCAAGGGATGCCCGCCCCTTAGGAACACCCCGTACACCGGTCTGGACTTGGAACGGGAGTTGGAGGAACAAACCCGGGCCTTCATCAACGATCCCAGCCGAACCTTCTTCCGGGACAACACCCTTTTTGTCTCCAAGATTTTTGACTGGTTCGGGGAGGACTTTGACGACAATCCCGAAGCCTTTGTCCGCCGCTATGCCGAGGGGGAACTCAAGGCGGCCCTGGACAATGCCCGGGGCAGCATCAAGATCGCCTACCTCTCCTATGACTGGAGTTTAAACCGGTAAGAAATTAATCCATTTCCACGACGAAAAGCCGGGCCCACGGACATGGACCCGGTTTTCAATCTTTTCCATTCCAGGATTTAATTCAGGCAGAGACGGCCAAACCGCCGGAGGATGCCGTGGGCCAGGGGGGTCTCCTCCACCCCGTTCAGGATGGCACCATAGTCCTTCCCCTGGGATCGAATCAATTCCTCCATCTGTTCCACATAGGTGGCCATGATGTCCCGGCTGTATTCCGGGTGGAATTGGACACCCCAGGCCACATCGCCCAGGCGGAAGGCATGGTGGGGTTCAAACCCATTCCGGGCCAGGCAGACAGCCCCGGGGGGCAGGGTCAAAACGGTCTGGGAATGGGTGGTGTGCCCCTTGAATTCCGTGGGCAGGCCGGCAAAGAGGAGATCATCCCGGGCCTCCGGGGTGGGATGGATGGCATTGGAACCGATTTCAATGCCCCCATGGTGATAGCCGGACTCCCCGCCCATGGCCTTGGCCAAAAGCTGGTGGCCGTAGCAGATGCCCAAAAGGGGAATCCGCCCGGTGATCAAGGGGGGCAGCCAGGCTTCAATGGCCAAACTCCAATCCAATTCCTCGGTCACCATGGCATGGGAACCGGCAATGACGGCCCCGGCCATCTGCCGGGGACGGGGCAAGGCATCCCCACGGGGGACGTCCACCACTTCCATGAATTGGGGATCCACATCCAGTCCCCGGGCAATCCAGTCCTCAAAATCCCCCAGGGTATCTTTGACATCGGGGAAGGTATCCCCGGTTTTGATGATATAAATTGACGGGCTGAGCATGGCGGTCCAAAATTTAAAAGGAGGGTTAATCCAGGGTATTGACCTCGCCAAGGATCAGATCCTCCACGGAATCAATGACCCCCAGATGGCGGGTGAGTTTAAATTGGATATGGGGATAGGATTTCCGGGCCTGTTCTACGGCCTCGGGGATATCCTGGTTGACATGGCTTCCCGCAGAAATGAAAAAGGGGAAAATCACCATTTCGGAAACCCCGTCCCGGGCCAAATCTTCAATGACCTGGGGCAGGTAGGGTTCGGAAAATTGCAAAAAGGCGTGGACCACCCGATCCAGGGTGGATTTTGCCCTGACCTTTTGGGCCAGGCGGGCCACCTCCATGGCACTTTCTTTTTTCCGGCTGCCGTGGGCGGCAATGATAAGGGCTTTCACCAATGGACTCCTTTGAAAGGTAGAGGCCACCTTTAATGATTGTACTTTGACAGGGTTTCAGCCCGGCATAGAAGTTTTAATCCTGGAAATACCTGATGTATTCCTTGGACCAAAACCTTTATGGACCTTGCCCCATGCCGACATCCCAACCATTAAAAGTACCCTAAAGTGTATTGAATTATTTTTTATTACGTTATTTCACCGCTAAAGACAAGGCAGTCCACGTTTTTGATCCCCCCGGAGCCCGGCACCCACCATTGATTCCCAGATCGTTCCATGACAAAATACCGATTTTTTTAACCATAGGGAAAGACAAGATATGATGGGTGGATGGGAAATTTATTATACCGGCCTGGTGGTCATGGGGGCATCGGTGGTCCGGGGTTACACCGGCTTTGGTTTTGCCATGATCATGGCCCTGGCCCTGGGATTCATCTTTGACCAGGCCATGATTACCCCCGTGGTCCTGATCCTGGACATTGCCGCCAGCCTCTGGCTTTTCATCAAGGTGGTCCAGGATGTGGACTGGCAGAGTCTGAAATGGATCATATTCGGTGCCATCCCCACCCTGGGGCTGGGCTCCCTGGCCCTGACCCTGGTCCCGGCCCGGCCCATGAGCATTGTCATTTCACTGCTCATCCTGGGGCTTTGCTTCATCCTCTCCAAAAATAAATCCCCCGTCACCGGCCAAAGTCGAAAAACAGCCCTGGGGGCCGGCCTGGTATCGGGATTCCTTTCGGGGATGGCCGCATTGGGAGGGCCCCCCGTGGTGCTCTACTATTTTTCATCGGACCGGCCGGTGAAACAAAGCCGGGCCTCCATGATCACCTTTTTCTTCCTGGTGGACATCATGGCCCTGGCCTCCTGTGCCATGAACGGCCTGGTCACCCCTCAAATCGTTAAGCTGGGTCTGGGGATGCTCATCCCCTCCTTCATCGGCATCTGGGCAGGCAATTATCTTTTCGAAAAATTTGCCAATGAAAAAGCCTTCAAAGCCCATGTCATCCGCCTCCTGGTGATTACCTCCCTGGCCTCCCTGGGTAAGTTCACCTTTTTCCCTTGATATGAAAGTACAAAGCCCTATATGAAAGGGCTGTTGAAAATACAGATGCAACAGGAGTAAATTATGCTGATCAACATGCAAGTAACTGAATTAATCGACGAACTGGCTTCGGACTCCCCCGCACCCGGCGGTGGAAGTATCTCCGCCCTGAACGGATCCCTGGGGGCCGGTCTGGTGGCCATGGTGACCCGCCTGACCATCGGTAAAAAGGGATTTGAAAATGTGGAAACCGCCATGGTCGAGACCCGGGACAAGGCCGATGGGCTGAAGGCAAGACTGGCCCAATTGGTGGACGAAGATACCCAGGCATTCAATGCGGTCATGGCCGGATTCAAGATGCCCAAGTCAACGGATGGGGAAAAGGCCGCCCGGTCCGCCGCCATCCAGGCGGGGTACAAACAGGCCACGGCCACCCCCATGGAAACGGCGGAAAAATGTCTGGCCGTCCTGGAACTGGCCCAAGCCATTGCCGGAAAGGCCAATCCCAATACCGCCTCGGATCTGGGTGTGGCCGGACAGGTGGCCTACGCCGGTGTGGAAGGGGCTGTGATGAATGTGAAAATCAACCTGCCCGCCATCAAGGATACAGAGTGGCGGGAAGCCCAGGCGGCCAAGACCGACGACCTTCTCCGCCGGGCCGCTGAAGCACGGGATGGTGTCTCTGCCGCAGTGGCCAAGGAAATTGGTTAATTCCACCGCCCATAAATTCAAAAAGCCCGGAGGCGAATCATCGCCTCCGGGCTTTTTTTTATGTCTGAATTTCCAACCTAGATGCGGAATGCCTTGATGGCCTCCTTGAGTTCGGCGGAAAGCCGGGCCAGTTCATCGGACTGGGAGCGGATATCCTCAATCCCCTTGGCCGAAGCAATGATGGATTGATTGGTCTGGTCCACATAGTCCAAGACCCCTTCCACCCCCTGGGTGGCCCGGGAAACCTCCTGCTGGATGCCGTCGGACACCGTGGTGGTGGATTCGATGTTCCGGGCCACCTGGCGGACGGCTTCCATGTTTTCCCCGGCCTTATGGTTGAGATCCCGGGCATTGTCCGCCGTGGCCCCGATGTTGGAGGAGATATCATTGGTCACCGTGGTCTGCTCCTCTATGGAAGAGGCAATGGCGAACATGATCTTATCGATCTCGGCGATGACGGCCACCACCGAAGAAATCACAGATACGGCTTTCCGGGTTTTCCCCTGCATATCCAGGATCCGGGAACGGATGACACCGGCGGATTTTTCCGTCTGGTTGGCCAGGGCCTTAACCTCCGAGGCCACCACGAAAAAGCCCTTGCCCGCATCCCCGGCACCGGCGGCTTCAATGGCGGCGTTTAGGGACAGCAGATGGGTCTGGGAGGCGATGTTCTGGATCATTTCAATGATTTCGCCGATCTCCTTGGCCGATTCCCCCAGCTCCTTCATGATGGCCGAGGTTTCTTCGGCCTTGCGGGAGGCGTTTTCCGTCACCGCAGCCCCCTTGCTGGAATGCTGGGCCGTCTCATTGAAGGAGGCATACATCTGCTCAATGGCGCAGGCCGTGGCCGTGGTGGCCTGGCTCACGGAATCAATTTTTTCCCCCACGGAATCGGTGTTGGCCGACACCGTGTCCGTAAAGGCGGATACCCCCTCCAACTGAGCTTGGATCTCATTGGTGGAGGAGAGGATATGCTTCATATTTTTGGTGATATTCCGGGTCTCCTGGGTGGCATTGTCGGAACAACTCTCCATGGTACCGGCACGTTCCTTGAGGTGGGTGGAAATCTCCAAAAGTTGAGCTGAAGAATGGGTAATGGCCGTGGTGCTGCCAATGAGATGGCGGATGAGATGAACGATATTCTGCACCGATTCCCGAATGGTATCTGCCATGATCCCGATTTCATCCCGCCCTCGATAATCCAGGGTGGCGGAGAGGTTTCCCCGGCCCAATTCCTTGATGTATGCAGCCATGTCCTTCACCGGCCGGAGGACCCGGCGGGTGGTGAGCATGGACAAAAGCATGAAAACCAATGAAAAGGCCATGACCACCAACACCGTCATGCGAAGGTCCTTGTGGAGACGGGCATTGACCAGCCCCTCCTTTTCCCGGGCCATGGCATCAATGTCATCGTTGAAAACCCCGGTGCAGATGATCCACTGCCACTTGTCCACATATTTAAAATAGGCCAGTTTTTCCGCCACCCGGCCGTCGGGCTTTTTCCAATCGTAGGTGATATACCCCTGGCCATGGGCCTTGGCCCGTTCAATGATATTTTTAATCACGGGCTGGCCGTCCTCGGACAGCAGATCCAAATGGACCTTGCCCACCAAATCCGTATTTTCAGGATAGACGATGACCCGGCCGACCAGATTGACAATAAAGAAATAATTCTGCCGGTCGGTGCCGAAGCGCATGTCATTCACCGCATTGGTGGCCGCAGAATGGAAGTTGGTATTGGCCAGGACAGCAGACGCATTCTCCGTTAATTCCTGGAGGCGCACCTTCCGCTCCTCAAAAATCAAGCGATGGAGTTCCTCCCGGTTGATCTGGGACATCCCGGAAAGGGAATAATGGGCCCCCAAAAATACCATTACCAATGTGGAGAGAATGGCCGCCAGAACCAACAGGCTGACCTTGGTTGCAATGCCCGGTCGTCTTCCCAATGTGGCCTCCTATACGATGATCAGATTAACTCCCATTCTACGGATACAGGACAAGTTCAACACAAGCAGGGCAAATTACAGCAATGCCTTTTTAATGGTATCCAGCCCCAGGCGGTCCACCATGCGACCCATGCGTTCCCGCTTTGAATTTTCCTTATAATAGGCAATGATGCGATCCACCATTTCAATGGCGGGTTCCGTGGGCAAATCCTCCACAAAAATGTCGGCCAGGCGGGGTCGTGCAGACCCGTTCCCCCCGATCTGGATGGTCCATCCGTCCGGGGTACCGTACAAAGAAATATCCTTGATGCAGTTTTCCGCACACTGGATCTTGCAGCCGGACACCCCCATTTTCATCTTGGAGGGGAGAACCATGCCATGGTATTTTTCATCCAGAAGTTTTCCCATGGAGAGGCTGTCCTGCTTGGCCAGGCGACAATAGTGGGTGCCGGGACAGACCTTGATGCTCCGCACACACAGACCGGTGGCAAAGCCGGGATCCATGCCCAGATCCGTCCAGACCCCGTCCACCTGGTCCTCGGTGATGCCGATCATGGCAATGCGGGCTGCGGATGTGATTTTAAGATCCGGGATCTGGTATTTATCGGCCACATCGGCCAATTTTCGTAAATCGTCGGGTTTTACCAAACCACAGACGGCATGGGGGGCGATGGCATAGGTTACGGGCTCCTTTCCCCGCTGGCGAATGACCCCTTTTTCTCCATCCTTTAACATGGACAGCTCCTTTTCTAGTAATTGTTCTGGGAAGTTTTAGTATTATCACCCAACCATGTCAATGCCCGAATGGATTCGGTTTCGTCATTTTTACCCCCCGGGGAAATCCCCTCCACCAATTGGAGAAAATTCTTCATCCCAACGGAGGAAAACAGACATGGCCGCAACAATATAAAATCAAGTCATCTATCCCATGATAGCCCAAAAGACAAGCCCGGAAAAGAAATCTGCCCAGGGGCCGGGAGGCCCCTGGGCAGCAAAGGTGGGAAAGGATGGTGCGGTTATTGGGTCAGTTCTTTATGGTTGGTGATCAAATTGCCCACCACATCGGGGTCGGCCAGGGTGGAAATATCCCCCAGGCTGTCAAATTCATCCGTGGCAATTTTTCGCAGGATCCGGCGCATGATTTTGCCGGACCGGGTCTTGGGCAGGGCCGGGGCAAAGTGGATGAGGTCCGGAGTGGCGATGGGACCGATTTCCTTTCTCACATGGGCCTTGAGTTCCGCCAGGAGTTCATCGCTGGGCAGCTCATTAACCATGAGGGTGACAAAGGCATAGATCCCCTGGCCCTTGATGGCGTGGGGGAAGCCAATGACGGCAGCCTCGGCCACGGTGGCATGGCTGACCAGGGCCGATTCCACCTCGGCCGTGCCCATGCGGTGACCGGAAACATTGATGACATCGTCCACCCGGCCGGTGATCCAATAATAGCCGTCTTCATCCCTGCGGCAGCCGTCCCCGGCGAAATAATATCCGTCGAACATCTGGAAATAGGTCTTTTCGAAACGTTCATGGTTGTTGTAAACCGTGCGCATCTGCCCGGGCCAGGGTTCGGCAACGGCCAGGATCCCATCGCAGGCCCCTTCCAATTCCTTCCCTTCCTCATTGAGGATCACCGGTTTCACCCCAAAGAAGGGCAAGGTGGCCGAGCCCGGCTTCTGGTCAATGGCATAGGGCTGGGGCGAAATCATGATTCCCCCGGTTTCGGTCTGCCACCAGGTGTCCACGATGGGGCATTTTCCCTTGCCCACATTTTCATGGTACCAGCGCCAGGCTTCGGGGTTGATGGGTTCCCCCACCGATCCCAGAAGACGCAGGGAGGAAAGGTCGTATTTTTCCACCCAGGATTCCCCCTGGGCCATGAGGGCGCGGATGGCCGTGGGCGCGGTATAAAACTGGTTCACCTTCCACTTGTCCACCACCGCCCAGAACCGGCCGGGATCGGGGAAGGTGGGCACCCCTTCAAACATGATGCTGGTGGCCCCCTGGGAAAGGGGTCCGTAGACAATGTAGGAATGGCCCGTGACCCAGCCGATGTCGGCGGTGCACCAATAGATATCCCCATCGTGGTAATCGAAAATATACTTAAAGGTGGTGCCGGTGTAGACCATGTAACCGCCCACATTGTGCTGGACGCCCTTGGGCTTGCCCGTGGATCCCGAAGTATAAAGGATGAACAGGGGATCTTCGGCATCCATCCAGACCACCGGGCAGTCCTTGGACTCGGCATTGGCCGCCTCGTGCCACCAGACATCCCGCTGGGGACGCATTTCGATCTCAAGGCCGGTGCGCTTAACCACAAAGCAGGTCTCCACCTCATGGCCGTTGTCGGAACAGATGTTCAAGGCCGTATCGGCATTGCCCTTGAGGGGAACGGCCTTGGCCCCCCGCATGACCCCGTCGGCCGTGACCAGGACCTTGCAGAAGCTGTCCTGGATCCGGTCGGCCAGGGCTTCGGCGGAGAAACCGCCAAAGACGATGCTGTGGATGGCTCCGATGCGGGCACAGGCCAGCATGGTCACGGCCAGCTCCGGAATCATGGGCATGTAGATGGCCACCCGGTCGCCCTTGTTCACCCCCTTGGTTTTCAGGGCATTGGCAAATTGGCAAACCTTTTCATGGAGCTGGGAATAGGTGATTTCCAAATCCTCACCCACGGTGTTCCCCTCCCAGATCAGGGCGGTCTGGTTTCCCCGGTCGGCCAGGTGGCGGTCCAGGCAATTGTAGGTAATATTGGTTTTGGCATTTTCAAACCACGCAATGGAGACCGGCCCCTTGGACATGTGGTAATTGTAACTGCGGACCTGATCCCATTTTTTTTCCCAATGGAAGTTTTCCGCCATCTCCGCCCAGAAAGCCTCGGGCTCTTCAATGGAACGGGTGTACAATGCCTGGTATTCATCCATGTCTTTAACCCAGGCATTCTTGCGGTGCTCATCGTTTGCGTGAAATTTGTAATCGCCCATGTATTCTCCTTTTCTATGTGTAAATATTCATTTTCAGTTGGTGTAATCAATTTTCCTCGGGCAGGGGTACCTGGCCCACGTATGCGGAATCCAGGGATTCCCCCGGCAGGCTTTCCGGGATTTTGGTGGTCAAGGCCAGGACCGCGCCCACGGCCAAGAGGACAGCGGCCAGGATATAAGCCATGGAGGGGCTCTGGGTCTGGGCCACGATCATCTGGGAAACCCGGGGGAAGACAAATCCACCCACGCCCCAGGCGGAAAAAACCAGGCCGTAGTTGACCCCGAAATTCTTCAGACCAAAGAAATCCTTGGTGGCCGAAGGAAAGAGGGACAGGTTGGTGCCGTAATTAAATCCGATGAGGGTGGCGGCCACCACCAATGCCGTCACCTGGTCCGGGGTGATGCGAAGCAGGGAGGAAATCACGGCGGCCTGGAAAACCAGGGTGATGAACAGGGTCCGGGTCCGGCCAATGCGGTCGGAAAGAATCCCGGCAACCACACGGCCACCGGCATTGCCCACGGCCATGAGTGCCACCACCACCCAGGCCAGGGAGCCCATGCCTTCCTTGGCCATGCCGGCCACCCCGCCGATGATCATGAGCCCGGCACCGGAACCGATGCAGAACATGAGCCAGAGTTTGTAAAAGGCCGGTGTTTTGACCATCTGCCCCGGCTGGAACTCCAGGCCGGAACCGGATACCGCAGGAGCCCCTTCCGCATTCCGTGCATCGGGGTGGACATAGCCCTCGGGGGGATTCACCAGGAATTGGGCCAGAACCGAAACCACCACCAGGAATGAAACCCCGAAGATGAGCATGGCCTGGCTCAGGCCGAAACCATCAATGAGGAAGATGGCCAGGGGGGCAATGTAGACCGAGGCCAGCCCGAATCCGGCCACCACAATCCCTGCGATCATTCCGGTCTTGGCCGGGGGAAACCATTTAATGGCCGGGGGGGTGGCCGATGCATAGCCGAATCCCAGCCCCATGCCCATGAGAATTCCAAATCCCATGATCCAGGCAAACCAGCCATTGAAGAATGAAATCAATATCAGACCGGCACCGGTGAGGACCCCGCCGATCACCGCCGTGATCCGGGGGCTGAGGCGGTCCTGGATCCGGCCGGCAAAAATCATGGCAAAGGCAAACACCAGACAACAGACCGCATAGGGGTCGTTCAGGGCGGACAGGCTCCAGTTGTAGCGC
>JAKSBM010000144.1 GCA_022361135.1 Desulfobacterales bacterium
ATCTCGTTCATCTGCCGTTCCATGCGCTTGGATTTGATGAGCAGGGCCCGGGCATTTTTTTCGGAATTGCTCAGCCATCCCGTGTATTTCTTTTTTTCCAGGGCATAGGCCCGTTCCTGGGCTTCCTTGGCCAGGTCGGCACAGGGATAGGCGATGACAAAGTCATTGTAGGCCTCCAGGGTATCCTCATCTTCGGCCAGGGCGAAGGCCCGCTGGTGGAGAGCCTCCAGGACATTGTGGCTTTTGGCATATTGGGGATAGTTTTCCATGAACCAGACATAGCCGGGGATATTTTTCAACTTAACCACCCAGCCGTAGATGGCCTGTTGCAAAGTTTCCCGTGCCGCGGGATCCGACAGGCATTCTTCCGCCCTCACCATGAGGTCAAAGGTGTTGTCCCGGACCAGGGTGTCGGTCACCTTGCCCAGGAGCCCATTGGTCGTGTCGATGCGATGGAAATACCAATAGAAATCCCAAACGGCCTCGGCATCATCCCAGTCCAATGCGGCCAATTCCGCCCGGGCCTTTGCCGGGTTCAGGGAATTCAGTTCATAGGCCTGGAGGGTTTTTCCATTCACATAGGCGATGCAATCATTGGGAAGGGGGACGGCCATGAAGGGCACCCGGGTTTCGGACATGGTGTCCGCTTCCAGAATGGTGCCGTTTTGGGCGTCGAAGATGGACAGGCTGGGTGGATGGTTTCCGTATTTTTTGCCCGTGATCAGGGTGAGATAGCTTCCGCTGCTGCTGAAGTCCATTTGGACCACGGAGGGGATTTCCTTCATCGTCCAGAGGACCTTTCCCAACGCCAGATTTCTTATCACCAGGGTGGAATCCGATTCGATATAGGCCAGTTGGTTGCCGTCCGGGGCCAGGGCCAGGGTTAGGGCCTTCCGGCCAAAGGGCGGTTCCTGCCGGGAGCCGTCCAGCCAGATCCGGTAGGCCTGCCCATCGGGGCGGATCACGGCGCACCATTCTCCGTCCGGGGAAAAGACAGGCTTTGTCTGAAATTTGCCTTGGAAGCTGGTTTTGAATTCACCGGTGGCGGCATCATATACCCGATAGGTGCAATGGCTGCCCCCATTGCTGGCTTCAATGTCCATGATCACCAGGTATTTACTGTCGCCGCTGAAATAATATTCATTTTGAATGGTTTCAAATTCCTGGGTCCAGCGTACCTTACCCGAGGGCAGGTCATGTAGGGTGACGGCCTCGTTCAGGGCGGACACCAGGCAGGTTTCATCGGGGCTGAAGGTCAGATGGGTGCAGTGGTCCCATTGGAGAATGCTTTTTCCCGTGGCCAGGTCAAAGACGTCTTTGGGGAATTCCCAGAAGACATCGCCCGTGGCGCAGTATTTACCGGTTTTACCGATGGATATGATTTTGGAGGCCTTTATTGTTTTTGGAATCCCCCGCCAGCTGTTCCAGCCCTCCCCCCGCATGAGGGAAACGGATTCATCCTGGGACAGCATGAAGGTCTCCGGGACAAATTCCTCCACGGAATGGATGTACCTTGCCGGGGGTCTCCAGGCAAAACAGACCGAGGTCAGGGTTAAGGAAATCAGAGTCAGGGAAATGAATAGCCATTTTGAACAATGGGAACGGGAACGGAAGAACATGGCAGATCTCTCATATCAGGTTTCAGAATAAGCAGTCGGATGCCTGTATCCACAATGGATTTCCCCACCGGGGAAAGTCCGGCATTCATAGGCAATAGCCCTTGAATTGTCAAGAAAAGGGATAAAAGAAGTGGCAAAAAGATTGGATATTCCAGGGCCGTCACCGGGGTGATTTTTGTGCACCGGGGAAGGCTGTGAACGGCAAGTCTTTGATTTTAAGGCGGTTTTGCCTTTGGCGACTGCCCGCACTTGGATGCTGGGCCAGGATCAGCCGGATCTCTGGGCAAGCCGTTCCAGCAGGGCCTGGTAGCCTTCGTTGAGGTTGACGAAGTCGGCATGTTTGCCCCCCTGGTCCGGGTGGTGTTTCCGGGCCAGCTTCCGATAGGCCCGGGTCAGCCCTTTCTTATCCAATGCTTTGAAGGCGGCTTGGTCCAGGCCGAAGATGTCCAGGGCCTTGTCCACGGAGACCGAAGGGGGGGGAGCGGCGTTGGTTCGGTGTTTCCGGTGGCGGTTGATGAAGTCCCAGGTCATTTCGTCCAACAGGTCGGAGTCATCGTAGTCATAGTCAAAGAACATGATGAGGTAGCGGACCAGGAATGGGGAAAGGGTGGACGCCCCGGGAAATAGGGTCTGGTTGACCCGGCAGAGGTCCTCCACGCAAAAGTCCGCCACCTTGCCCTGGTCCAGGACGTGGGGCATGCGGGTGGCCATGAAGCTTTGGAAATGGCGCTGGAGGTCCAGGACCGTATACACGTATGTTTTCAGTTCCCGGATTTTAAGGATGGCCTCCTGGGCCATGAAGCTTTGTTCGATTTCATCCCTGGATTTGTCCACCAGGTGGCGGAATAGGGTGGCGGGCATCCGGTCAATGGCGCCCTGGTCCATGCTGGCAAACTTGAGGAAAAGGGCCCGGCGTTTGTCAAAGGGGTGGACCCGGGCATGGATATCCGCCTTTTCCGCCGGGGTGAGCCGGGGGGGACTTGGGGTGTCCCGCTCCCTGAAGGTGGCCACGGCCCGGCGGATTTCCGGTTTCACCCAGGGCCAGAGCAATTCTTCGGCTTCTTCTGCCCGCTCTCCCACCACATCCAGAAGGGCGTCGTCCAGGTAGAAATGCCGTTCCCCTTCGTAGTGGATCCAATGGGCCGGGGAGGTGCCCAGGGGGAAGATATCCCGGCTCGCGTAACCGGATTGGGTTTTGACGGATTCCCGCAGAACAAAGAAGAACCCCGTGGGGGTGGTGAGCCGGGCCAGGTACATGGGTTATCCCTTTTTGGTGTAGGTGAGGCTGTCCATCTTAATGAGCTGATAATCCCGGGTTCCCAGACCCAGGGTTTCGGCATATTCCAGCTGGTGTTCCCAGTCCACGTCGGGGTAGAGGCCCTTGAACTTGTCCTCCCCGGGGGCGTGGTTGCAGGTGAGGGTGGGCTGGGGCAGGGCCTGGGCCTGGTTCACCAAGTCGGCGCTGGCCTGGTCAATGGCCACGGGATCCGTGGAAATCACCACACCGATGTCCGAAACAATGGGGGTTTCATTGTAGGAGAGGCAGTCGCACTTGGGGGAAATATCGGTGATGAAGTTGATGAACAGGGTCTTGTCCGCCTTATTCTTCAGTACCCCTTCGGTATATTCCATCATTTTTTCCAGGAAGACGGGCACGGTCTGGTTCCAATTGATGTTGATGGAGGCGGTGGGGCAGCGGACGATGCACTCGGCACAGCCAATGCAGATTTTCTGGTGGATATAGGCCTTGCGGTCCTCCAGGAAAAGGGCGCCCGAGGGACAGTGGGCAACGCATTCCCCGCAACCGATGCAGGTTTTTCGTTTGATTTTGGGGCTGACATTGGAGTGTTGGTCCAGCTTTCCCCGGCGGGAGGCGCAGCCCATGCCCAGGTTCTTCAGGGTGCCGCCAAAGCCCGAAAGCTCATGGCCTTTGAAATGGGCCACGGATACCAGGGCAGGGGCATTGACGATTTCCGCCCCGATGTAAACCTTGTCGCAATGTTTCCGGTTCACCTCCACCCCGATTTCACTTTTTCCCATGAGGCCGTCGGCAATGACCACGGGGGCCCCGTCCATGGAAGAGTAGGCAAATCCGTTGTCCACGGCGGTTTTAATGTGGGAGACCGCATCGGACCGGGTGCCCACGTAGAGGGTGTTGGCATCGGTGAGGAAGGGGGATGCCCCGGCTTCCCTCAGGGTGCGGACCACCTGGCGGATGTGGATGGGGCGGATATAGGCGGTGTTTCCGGCTTCCCCGAAGTGAACCTTTACGGCGGTGAGTTCTTTTTTACCGAAGATGTCCTCCACCCCGGCCTTTTTCAAAAGCCGGTCCAGTTTCTGGTGGAAGGTTTCCCTGGGGGTGGCCCCCAGATCCATGAAATAGACGTCTGCTGTCATTGTTTCTCCTTGGCATGGGAGCCGCCGGTGGGGAAAATACCGCAGCAGGCCCTGTGCCTCATTTTAATATGAACTGGTTGTGGTTGGATCAGCATACGGTATCCCCCATTAAAATACAATATGGGGAATGGCGGGTGGGGGCACCGCAGAAATCCGGGATATTTCTGCGGCGATGGATTCAGATAAATATGTGTTCCGGCAGCAGGGCCGAAACCAGAACATTGGGGAGATTCACCACGCTGGAGATCTTCAGATCCGCGGCCACGGAGCAGATGATGTAAGCCTGGTCCCGGGTGAAGCCCCGGTGTTCCAAAAGATCGATCATGTTGAGGATGGCGTTCTTGGCGGCCAGGGTGATGTGATCCTCGTCCCCCTGGATTCCCATGGGGTGGATGGGCAGGCCCATGGTGGCGATGAAATCCTGGGGTACGGCCCATTGGGGTGCGTTGAAATAGCCGGGGTGGCTGAACCGGGGCC
>JAKSBM010000038.1 GCA_022361135.1 Desulfobacterales bacterium
AGGACTCTTCCGACCGTTTGGCAATTTGATAAATATCATCCCCGATTTTGGGCAGAGATTTTAAAAAGGCTCCAAACTGGTTGCGCATGCTCTGGAGATATTTTGCGGAAAAGGTCCGGCTCAGGTATGAGGACAAAGCCCCCACATTCTGTGAGATGGACATGTCATTGTCGTTGAGAATGACAATGAGCTTCCGTTTCAGATCACCGGCCTGGTTCAGTCCTTCAAAGGCCATGCCCGCTGTCATGGAACCGTCGCCAATGATGGAGATGACTTCTGAGTCATCATTATTCATATATTTGGCGTAGCTGACCCCAAGCCCGGCGGAAATGGAGGTGGAGGAATGGCCCACGGTGAATCCGTCGTAGGGACTTTCCTTCATCTTGGTGAATCCGGAGATTCCTTTGTATTGGCGCAGGCTGTCGAAGTCGGCATTTCTACCTGTGAGCAGCTTATGGGCATAGGCCTGGTGGCCCACGTCCCAGATCAACGTATCCTGGGGCAGGTCAAAAACATAGTGGAGGGCCAGGGTCAGCTCCACCGCACCCAGACTGGATGCCAGATGGCCTCCGTTTTTGGATACCACCTGGATGATGCGGTCCCGGACTTCCTGGGCAAGCTGGGGCAGTTGGCTGCGATCCAATGCCTTGAGGTCCTGTGGGCTGTTTATGGTATTTAAGAGATTCAAATTTGTTTCCCTATTATATGGTTAGCGGCCGGTCCTACCTGTCCCTGCTGATAATATAAGCAGCAATCGCCCTGAGGGGATCTGCTTTGGTTCCAAAGTCTGCCAGTGCATCCTGGGATGAATCGATCAATTCCCGGGCATAGGCCTTGGATGCGTCCAGGCCGATGATGGCCGGAAAGGTCATTTTATCGTGGAGGGCATCGGAGCCAACGGCTTTGCCCATGATTTCCGGATCCCCTTCCACATTGAGGATGTCGTCCATGACCTGGAAGGCAAGCCCTATGCCGTCGGCATAGGTTTTTAAGGCATGTTTTTGTTCCAGTGACGCGCCCACGGCAATGGCTCCAGATAGAACCGATACCCGGATCATTCGACCGGTTTTCAAGGCATGAATTTCCTTGAGGTGGGCCAAAAGATTGTCCGGTGTTCCCTGGTATGCCTGCATGTCCATCATCTGCCCTTCAACCATTCCATGAATACCTGCCGCATCTGAAACTTCGGCCACCAATTCCAGAAGAATTTCAGGGGAAGGCAGGGGAGAAAACAGATTTCCGGGCCGGGCAATGAGATGCAGGGCATGGGTGAGCAGTCCGTCTCCGGCCAACACGGCTGTGGCTTCTGAGAACTTTTTGTGACAAGTGGGCAATCCCCGCCTCAGGTCATCATCGTCCATGGCCGGAAGATCGTCATGGATCAGGGAATAGGTGTGGATCATTTCAATGGCGCAGGCCGCAGGCAGGGCAAGCAGATGATTGCCACCGCAGGCAGCGGCGGTGGCCAGGGATAAGATGGGGCGCAGTCGTTTCCCCCCGGCCATGAGAGAATGTGCCATGGCCTGGGTGAGCTCAAGTTCGGGGTCAAGGCTTTTCAAAATCCGGTCAAGTTCGCCCTGAACAAAGGCTTGCTCTTTTTTCAGGTAACCGGCCAGATCAAAGTCGGCTAAATTAAATTTGAGGTCAGTCTTCTTCAAATGGTTCTTCCTTAAGGGTGTCGTCCAAATCCCGAGTTAATCGAGTGATCTTTTTTTCTGTGGTATCAAGAACTTCCATGCAGAATTTGGCCTGCGCGATACCGGTTTCATATTTTTTAACGGCCTGTTCCAGGGGAAGATCCCCGGATTCCATTTCTCTTACAATGGTTTCCAACTGGGCCAAGGCGGATTCAAAGGTTTTTTTTCTAGCCATTTTTAATCTTCTCCACCCGGGTTTCCAGGCGTCCTTTTGATAAAATAATTTCCACACGGTCGTCAATCTCAACTTGACCGGACTGGGAAATGAGTTTTTGGTCGGGCAGGGCGCGCACCATGCTGTAACCCCGGTCCAATATGGCGGACGGATTCAATGCATCCAGATTGTTTTGCACATGGGTAACCCGTTCTTTTAATACATTGATTCGATGGTCCATGTGCATGGACAATTGGGCCAGGTAATGTTTGATTTTATCGGCGTCGGTTTGGGGAGCCTGGGCCTTTAAACCGCGTTTCAACCAGTCGAGTTTATCCGATCCTGCCATGTATTTTGCCTGTGTGGATCGGCTCAATCGGTAAGCCAGGTTTTTAACCTGCTCCTTTTGCATGGATATAAATTGTTCCGGGCTCTTTAAACGACCCTGAAGATCATCCACACGCTGGTTGAGATGATTCAATTCTCTATCCATGGCATTGTCCAACCGAAGTTTTAGCTGGCCAATGCGTCGGGTCAGTTCCGTTGAGTCGGGCAGGGCGATCTCTGCTGCCCCCGAGGGGGTGGGTGCTCTCAGGTCCGCAACAAAATCGGCAATGGTAAAATCGGTTTCATGGCCCACACCGGTGACCATGGGAATAACGGATTTTGAAATTGCCATGGCCAGGGGTTCTGAATTAAATGCCTCCAGGTCTTCAAGGGAACCGCCGCCCCGGGCCAGGATGATGAGATCTGAACCACTGTGTTGGTTGGCCAGTTCAATTGCATTTACAATTTCCTGGGCAGCTCCGTGTCCCTGGACCTTCACCGGAATGATTTCAAGGTGGCAGTATGGAGCGCGACGTTGGGCGATGTGGATGATGTCCCGCACTGCGGCACCGGTGCCCGAGGTAATGATGCTGATTTTCCTGGGGAGTTGGGGTAATTTCTTCTTTCTGGCTGCGTCGAATAATCCCTGGGATGATAATTTTTGCTTGAGCTGTTCAAAGGCGACCTGAAGCGCACCGGCGCCTTCGGGTTCCATGTGCTCAAAGATCAGTTGATAGCTGCCCCGGGGTTCGTACAGGGAAAGTCTTGCCATGCCCATGATCTTCATTCCGTTTTCAGGCTGGAATTTCAGATTGCGTCGTTGGTGTTTAAACATGGCGCAGTTAATGACGGCGTTGGAATCTTTCAGGGAAAAATAGGAATGGCCAGATGCAGGTACGGCAAAGTTGGAGATTTCTCCGGTGATCCAGATAAAGGGGAAGCGTTCTTCCAGTAGAGTTTTAATCTCCCGGGTCAGGTGTGACACCGTGTAAATATTTTGGTTATGTGTATTTGCCCTTATCATAAATATTTTTTACCTGCATGCAACAAAGTTAACATTTATAAGATGATTCCAAGAAAAATGTCAACTTATTCCAAGGATAGTTTGGATGGGGATTGCATACTTGGAAAATATACATTAATAACTCCAGCCTTTGGATGGCAAATACCGCCCATCTAACGTCTGATAATATATATTATGTAAACTTTTTAAAAAATATATCTCAAATAAGCCATATCTACGCTGGTAACCTAATTAAAATGTAATCTTGAAATCTCCCCTCCCGATGTTATATTAACCTTAATTTACAACCTTAACAAAAACGGATTTTCGGAGGAGATTATGAATCCAAGTACTTCCTTTTCACCCGCCGGCGCAATGGTTAAGGTCAACAGCTTTATCCGCAGCGTCTACAACTGGATGGCCATTGGCCTGGGGCTCACCGCCTTCGTTGCGTATTATGTTGCCAACTCACCTGTAATTCTCGGTATGATCTACGGCAATCCCATTGCATTGCCCGCCCTCATCATCGCTGAACTGGGATTTGTATTCTACCTCAGTGCACGAATCCAAAAGATACAAGCCGGCACGGCCACAATGCTTTTTGTGGTATATGCAATCCTAAACGGAATAACCATGTCCTACATATTCCTGGCTTATACCCGCACCTCAATTGTATCTACATTTGTGGTTTGCGCAGCCACTTTCCTTGCCTGCAGCATTTACGGCATGGTGACCAAGCGGGATTTGACCGGCATGGGCGGCTTCATGACCATGGGATTGATCGGCATCATCATTGCCAGTGTGGTAAACCTGTTTATCCAAAGCTCAGGGATGGCCATGATCATTTCCTACGTTGGCGTGATCGTATTTGTTGGCTTGACGGCCTACGATACCCAGAAATTGAAAACCATGGCACATACACTGCCCGATAACGCCACCGGAGCCATGATTCGTAAAGGTGCTCTCATGGGGGCCTTGGCATTGTACCTGGATTTCATTAACCTGTTCATCATGTTGCTTCACATTTTTGGTGGTAACAGGGACTAAATCCTGAAAAAATTTGCCTGGAAATGCTGGATTTAAGGCATTTCCTTGATGATTGCAAATACAAAAAGCGACTGTGGAAATGCCCACAGTCGCTTTTTTATTTTGATGGAATGTGACGGGGTCGCATTAAATGTGGGTTTTGATGGCCCGGCAGATTTCCTCACAATAACTCTGGGTCACGTCTTCCTTCGGCCCTTCCACCATGACCCGCAACAATGGCTGGGTTCCGGAATAACGAACGAGCACCCTGCCCCCCTGCCCCAGCCTTTTTTCAACGGAATCAATTGTGTCTGCAATTCCTTTTATTTGGGTAAAATCCGGACGGGATTCATCCACTGTGACATTCATCAGTATCTGGGGAAAAACGGTCATAACCTGGGATAATTCATGGAGGGATTTGTTGGTCATGGCCATGACCTCAAGCAGTTTAATGGATGATAAAAGTCCATCACCAGTGGAATGGTCATTTAAGAAAATCATGTGACCGGAGTCTTCCCCACCGATAACAGCCCCTGTTTCCTTCATTTTTTCCAGTACCATACGATCGCCCACATCCGAGATCGCATGGTCGATTTCCAAAGTTTTCAAGCATTGGGACAACCCGATGTTACTCATGATTGTACTTACAACCATGTTGGTATCCAATCGATTGGAATCCTTGGCAAATTTGCCACAAATGGCAAGGATCCGATCCCCGGTGATCTCCATACCGGTGTGGTCCACGGCAATGAGCCGGTCGGCATCCCCGTCAAATGCAATCCCAATGTCTGACTTTTGATTTTGAACCGCTTTTTTAAGATCTCCAAGGTGCTGGGAGCCGCAATTCTTGTTAATATTGCGGCCGTCCGGAGAGCAGTGGATCCACTGGACATCAAAATAATCATTTTTATCGAACACCATGGGCCCCACAATGCTGGCAGCCCCATTGGATGCATCTGCAATTATGCGAATGGGAGAATCGGGTTTCCTTTTTGGAAACTTCGTTTTTAGGAAGTCTGCGTAGAGCTTACAACCTTCTGAAAAGACAGAGATTTTTCCGGCATTATCCTGTGAAACATTCTTTTCTTCGTCATCCAGGATAAGGGATTCCACATATTCCTGATCATCATCGCTGAGCTTTAATCCACCCGCCCCAAAGATTTTGATCCCATTATCATAATAGGGATTGTGGGATGCTGAAATGACCACTCCGGCACCCACACCGTGGACTTCCTGGGTGAAATATGCCACCCCCGGAGTGGGAATGACACCGGCGAGCAGCACATCAACCCCTGCCGAGGCAGCACCCGACGCCAGGGCAGCCTCCAGCATATCTCCTGATTCCCGGGTGTCCTTGCCAATGACAAGCCGGGTCTTGTTTTGTTTTAATATGAGTCGGGCAACGGCGCGGCCGGTTTTTAATGCCAGTTCGCAGGTGATCGGATGCTGGTTGGCACGGCCCCGTATGCCGTCGGTTCCAAATAAACGTCCCATATGGATTTTCCTTAATATTTAATCTTTTGATTGTCGCTCAATTTATTCAGATGAAAAGAGGCGCGGCTAGTTGGTTTTCAATGGCTCCAAGCCATTGGCTACCCAGATCCCGTTCCCGGGATGCTAGTCCTTGGATTAGACAGGTATATTCGTCGCTTTCACTTTGAATTCTGGATTCCACGGCCCGGATGAAATTTTCACCATTTGCATCTGGCGTCTCCCAGATCCGGGTGGTCTGGAAAATTTCCTCGGCTTCTTTGAATCCGTCAATGGCCTGGCTGTGCTTTTTAACCAGTCGACTTTCTTTTCCTGCATCCAATAGATTTTGTCTGGCCTGTTCCAGATTGGTGCAAAACTGCTTCAGTCGTTTTATTCTCTCCTGGATGCACCCATTCAAATTGGATTGCATCCCCCGGAGCAATGCATTGGCCATGGGGCTTTTTGAAAACAGGGGACGGATATGGTGATACCATGCCTTGAGCGCAAAAAGGGCGCAGA
Source organism: Desulfobacterales bacterium (assembly GCA_022361135.1). Next base: position 6,200 of record JAKSBM010000038.1, read on the forward strand.
TGTATTCAATGTTTTTATTGTAAATGCTTCCGATCTGGGAATACCCGCCGGAATGCCAGGGAATGGATGCGGTTTTTAATCCACCGGAAAGGAGCAACCGATCGGTTTGGGGTTCATCCTTTCTTATGATGGAGCCCGCCGCCGTAATGCACCCGAAGTTGATCCGGCAGGGGCCGACCAGTCCACCCTGCCCGCCCAGGAAAATGGGTTTCTGATCCAGCATCACGCCCTGGTGAACATTCCCCAACATGGATGGCGTGGCTTTATCCTGATTTGGGGTGTAATTAAAGTGGATAAAAGAGGAACCCACCTCGGAATGATTTTTCCGACTGGTGCCGCCGGCCATGAGGCAATCGCAGAAATTAATCAAGCTGCCCAAAATAACAAAGGGGAAAAGAATGGTCTGTTTTAAACCCACGGTATGGGCGGCACCGGATTCTTCTTCCAGGATGGTTCCGGGTCGAACATGGGCTCCGGAACCGAATTCATTTTTGCCGGCAAAAACCGCGCCTTTAAAATATCCCCCCTTGAGTCGACAATGGGGTCCCACAATAACATTATCCAGGGTGACCGGGGTCTCTTCTCCAATGACGGCATTGGGCATGACCAGGATTTCTTTTCCCACCAGGCGGGTGCCGGGATGGAGTATGGTTCCCTTTCCCGAAATTCTGTCCAAATTCACTTCCGGCGCAATGAATACCGAGCCGGGATGGGGCATTTGAACCCCTTTTTTCAATAGCGATGTAATTTTATCATTTTCCATGGGTCAGTATTAAGGGGCACCGGTGGATTCTGTCAAGTTTTTTTGGGCGGGCGGGTTGACCTTCATTTACGGTTTGATTATGCTTGAGCCGCTATAACACTCACACGCCCCGTTAGGAGAAATCAATGTCCTTTGAACCCCTGCATAAAACAGAGGTCTATCCAAAATTGCAGCAGAACGCCCGCCGATTGGAGGAATCGGAATTTTCCCTGCAGCACCTGTTAAAAGCTGACCATCGATTTGATACACATTCCAGAACCCTCCAATCCCCTGGTGGAAAATTCTTTTTTGATTTTTCAAGGCAACGTTTGGACGATATCGTATTTTCCCAACTCATGGACCTGGCCGACCAGAGCGGTGCGTTGAATTTATTCGCACACATGTGCAAGGGCTTCAAGGTTAACACCACCGAATCCCGCCCTGCGCTACATATTTTATCCCGGCTGCCCAGCGCACTGGCCGACGACTCCCCCCTGGAGAACAAAAAAAGCGAACTTAACCGGGTCCAGGATGCCATATCCCAATACACCCGCAAGGTCCGCGATGGCCGCATCACCGGGACCACCGGCAAATCATTTAAACATGCCGTGGTGGTTGGAATCGGCGGATCTTACCTGGGTTGCGAATTTGTATATACGGCGTTAAGGCAGGGCATTAAACCGGAGATCGCACTCCATTTCCTTTCCAATGTGGACATAGACAATTTCCAGACGGTTTTGGATGCCATAGATCCGGAGGAAACCCTTTGGATCATTATTTCAAAATCCTATTCCACACCGGAAACACTGGCCAATCAGGCCCAGGTGTTGGAGCTTCTGGATCGGAAAGGACTTTCACCCAAGGACCATCTGGTCACCGTCACCGCAAAAAAGGATGCCGCACAGGGACAGACCTTTTTCATGTTCGACTACATCGGCGGTCGTTATTCCGTCTCTTCGGCCGTGGGAGGACTCCCCCTCTGCCTGGCTTATGGGGATCGGGTATTTGAAGCATTTCTAAAGGGCTGCCATGATATGGACGAACATGCCCTGACCGCACCGGCCAGGGATAATATTCCCTTGATCGCCGCATTGATTAATATTTGGAACAGTCAATTTCTCGGCTATTCGGCCAAGGCGATTATTCCATACAGCTACAGCCTTTCAAAATTGCCGGCCCATATTCAGCAATTGTACATGGAAAGCCTGGGCAAATGTGTAACCTGCGAAGGTGAATTTTTACCGGCTCCCGCCGGGAGCATCGTCTTTGGAGAACCCGGTTCCAATGCCCAGCATTCATTTTTTCAGCTGGCCCACCAGGGCAAGGGGTTTCCCATTGAGTTCATTGGTGTCTTAAAACCCGGCTTTGCCGGCGAACAACACAAGGCAGATCACATCACCAACCACCAGGAACTCTGGGCGAATCTCATGGCCCAGGCCCGGGCCCTGGCCATGGGTAAAGAATCCCAATCCCCGGAACGAACCTTTTCCGGAAACCGGCCGTCCTCCATCCTTGTCATTGAAGATCTTTCTCCCTGGAGCATTGGTTGCCTCACGGCATACTACGAAGCAAAAACCGTGATGGAAGGTTTTATCATGGGGGTGAACCCCTTTGATCAATTCGGAGTGGAACTGGGAAAGTCCATTGCCGGAGAAATCCGGGAATACATTAAGGACAGAAACCAGGACAAAATGCCCCGCCACTGCCCCGATCCGGCAACTGAATTTTATCTGAATGCTGTGTTTAGAGGCTCCCTTTCCTAGAAAAGGGAACCTCTAAATTCGTACCGAAACACTGGGATTTTTGCTTGAGCTTCAGCCCAGGACTGGATTCAAGCATTGAATGACGGTCTTTAGAAGAACCGGTAGATGGATGCACCCCAGGTCAGGCCTGCACCCAGGCCGACAAAGAGAATCGTATCTCCGGTTTTTCCGATCCGTTCCTGCTCCAGGGCTTCATGGAGGGCCAGGGGGATACTCGCCGCAGTGGTGTTTCCGTATTTTTCAATGTTATGGAAAATCTTATTTTCATCAATCTTCATGAACTGACCATAGGCCTGGTTGATCCGCTTATTGGCCTGGTGCGGAATGACCAGGTCAATATCATCCATGGTTAATCCGGCCTGGGTCAGGGCTTCATTGGAAACCTTGGGCAACATGCGAACCGCTTTTTTGAAAATGGCCGGACCATCCATGAAGGGGTAGTAGCGGGGATCTTCCATGTCCAACCCTTCCGGGAAGCGTTTGACCAAACGGGAGGCCGGCAGCTCGGTGGTCAAGGAGCCGGCATAATTTCCATCGGCATGGAGGGAAGATGCCAGTACACCGGCTTTGTCTTCGGTTTCCACGGCTTCGATGCAAACGGCGGCGGCGCCATCCCCGAAAATAACGGTGACATCACGACCCCGGGTGCTTTTGTCCAGACCGGAGGAATGAACTTCCCCACCCACCAGAAGAATCTTACTGGCTAGACCGGATTTAATATAGGCATCTGCAGTGGCCAGACCGTAGAGGAATCCGGTGCACTGCTGGCGGATATCCAGAGCCGGGGTTTTATCCAATCCCAGCTTGGCAGCCATGAGGCAGCCGGAGCCGGGGAAATATACGTCCGGGCTCAGGGTGGCAAAGATGATGAAATCCACATCTTCAGCAGTCCATCCCGCATTGTCCAGAGCCATTTTTGCCGCTTCGGCACCCAGATCAGAGGCACCGCATTCTTCGGTGATCCAGTACCGCTGCTTGATACCGGTTCTCTGGCGGATCCATTCGTCGGAGGTGTCCATAATTTTTTCAAGATCATGGTTAGTCACAACATTGGGCGGGACAAACATGCCTGTCCCTTTAATTTGGCTTTGTTTCATTCGTAATCCTTGTAATAGTATCCAAAATTATCAATTGATAAATATACTGTCCTATAATATAAAACACGATTTATAGTATTAATTTAAAATTTAAGCAAGAAATTAACCTTAATGGGCTAGATTATAAAGCAAAATCGTGTTCTTACAAGTCCCCATTCTTTTGGCAGCATCGGCCCTTTTATACTGGGGTTCTGCCATCCTTGTGCAGGGCTCGGCTTCAACGGCGGCCATGTTCGCCGTGCGCCCGGTGGTCATCGGCCTGACCATCGTCTCACTGGCCACCTCCGCACCGGAGCTTCTGGTGAGTTTCATGGCCGCCATGAAAGGGTCCGAAGGCATTTCCCTGGGAAATATTCTGGGATCCAACGTAATTAACATCGCCCTTGTTCTGGGCATCTCCGCCGCCATTCGACCGGTATCCGTGCAATCCCGGGTGGTTCGTGTTGAAATTCCCTACATGATTTTTGTCTCCGTGGCCTTTTGGCTACTCTGCTTAGACAACCGCATCGGTCGCATGGACGGTATTCTGCTTTTCTTCCTACTGGGTGTGTTTTTGATTTACGGAATGATGACGGCCAAGGAAAAATCCCAGGAAGAACACACCGCCACCTCACTTCAATGGAAGCCGTTGGTTAAAAATGCCGGCCTCATCATCAGCGGAGTGATTCTATTGACCCTGGGGGCCAATTATGTGATCAAATCCGCCGTTGAAGTTGCCCTTTTCTTTGGCCTGTCCCAAACCTTCATCGGAATTTCCGTGGTGGCCCTGGGCACATCCCTGCCCGAGTTGGCCACATCCGCCGTTGCCGCAGCACGGGGAGAAAGTGATATTTCCGTCGGAAATGTGGTTGGCTCCAATTTATTTAATATCTGCCTGGTCATGGGGGCCGTTGGATTTTTTAATCCCATGACCGTGGAGCCCTCACTCCACCGGTTTCAATTCCCCTTTATGATCTTCGTCACTTTTACCCTTGGAATTATGGGGGTTATGCAAAAAGGGGTGGGGCGAATTGCCGGATTTTTCTTTATCGCCATGTTTTTTCTCTATATCTGGGTTTCCTATTTGAACTGAAGAATTCCTCAGAATTACTTTTTTTACTTGCATGTTGCACGGGTTGTATTATAAGGACATATACAACTAAGACAATTCCTTACAATCAAGGTGCTTTGCATGGCGAACCCTAAACGACTCCTAGTTGTCGATGACAGCGAAGAAATTCTGATAAGTTTCAACGAATTCCTGATCACCAAGGGATACGAAGTGGAGACAGCTGTGGACGGCTTCGCCGCCCTTAAAATCCTCCGGGATTCGTCCAATCACTTTGACTGCCTGATTACTGATTTGGTAATGCCTAATATTTCCGGTGTAGGGCTCATTTCCATAGTAAAAAAAGAATATCCGGATCTCAAGATCATTGCCATGACCGGTTACGGCAATCCGCCTAGCGAATTAGCTTCTGAGGCCGCTGCAGACATCGTGCTTCAAAAGCCAATTGATCTATACACCATTGAGGAACAAATCGTTGACCTTTTGAATCAAACGGACATTGAATGATGCCGGAAACAACTACAATAACACCTTTGATCGGCGTAAGCCCATCCATTCAAAAAATCAGGGAACTCATCCAGCACGTTGCCAATACATGCCTCAACGTGATCGTCACCGGGGAAACCGGTGTGGGCAAGGAAGTCGTTGCCCAGAACCTTTTTGCCGAGTCTCCCCGGGCCACGGAAAATTTCGTTAAAATCAATTGTGCCGCTTTACCGGAAACCCTTCTGGAAAGTGAGCTGTATGGTTACGAAAAAGGCGCCTTTACCGGCGCCATGAAGAATCGCCCCGGCAAATTTCTCACCGCGGACAAGGGCGTTCTCTTCCTTGATGAAATAGGCGATATGCCCATGAGCCTTCAATCTAAAATGCTCCATGTGCTTCAAAGCGGTGAATGTTCGCCCCTGGGTTCGGACGAAGAATTTAAAACCGACGTATGGATCATCGCCGCCACCAACCACAATCTTGAAAAGCGAATCCAGGAGAAAACCTTTCGCGAAGATCTCTTCTACCGGCTTAATATCATCAAGATTGATATTCCCCCCCTGCGGAAGCGTGTGGAGGATATACCGGAACTGATCTCCCACTATTTTAAAATCTATGAATCCGAATACCCCGGAACCATGGGCAGCTACCCCAGTAAGGACGTTTTGAATCGATTGTGCAAGTATTCCTGGCCCGGGAATGTACGGCAGCTTCAAAACTGCATAAAAAAACAAATGGTTTTAAATTCCTGGGAAAAAATCCTGGAGGAACTGCCCCGGGATCCGGTCACGGCCGAACCGGTGAATCCCATGATCTCGCCCGTCCATTTTGACGAAAATTACGATCAGCAGCGATTGAATCTAATCTCTGAATTCGTGGATCTTTCAACCAGCTCCGAAAAATTGTTTGAGGATATTTCACTCAAAAAAATTAAAAAAATGGCCTCGGACAAAGTAGAGAAAGAGGTAATCAGCTTCGTTCTTGACAAGGTGGGCTGGAATCGTTCCAGGGCATCTAAAATCCTAAAGGTCAGCTATAAAACCCTGCTTTATAAAATGACTGAATTCGAAGTAAAACCCCCCTTGAAATAAAGGGGGTTTTACCCTTTCTTTCTCTTTTCATTATTATCCTTTACTTCCCCTTTCATTTTAAATATAGAACATATTGTCAAGCGAATTTATTGCAATTCCTGATTCCGTAAGCCGTTCCCACTGGCGATAAATCCTTGGATTCCAAGCTCCATCACAATGCGTTGCCCGAACTGGAACTCCCCGTGGTTCCTTAAAATTAATATTTCCATAAGGAGGGTGTATGCGTAGGATTGTTTTTTTAACGATTGCAATGTTTGTTCTGGCCGTCATGGTGTCTCCCGCAGCCTTTGGAGCGCGAAAAACCACCATTAAAATCGGAATCAACGCGCCGTTGACCGGGGATATCCCCAAGGTGGGAGAAGGCTCTAAATATGCGGCCATGCTCTGGCTGGAAGACATTGAAAAAATGGGCGGCCTCCAGGTGGGAAATAAAAAATATGACGTGGAACTCATCGTGGAGGACAATGAATCCAAGGCAGAATCCGCAGTCAAGGCCAACACCAAAATGATCACCCAGGACGATGTCCTTGCCGTCATCGGTCCCCAGTCATCCAAACAGGCCGTCCCGGCCGGTGAAGTGGCCAATAAGTATAAAACAGTCATGATCAGCCCCTGGTCCACCAACCCCAATACGACCCTGGATCGCCCCTTTGTCTTCCGTGGTTGTTTCCTGGATCCCTTCCAGGGGCCGGTGGTTGCCAACTTCATCACCGAAGAGTTTGGCTTTACCAAAGCAGCTGTCCTCTACGACGTGGCATCGGACTATCCCAAGGGGCTGGCCGAAGTTTTCAAAAAAGCATGGGAAGAAAAGCATGGCGTCGGCAGTATTGTTGCCTATGAAAGTTTCACCACCAAGGATACGGATTTCTCCTCCCAGCTCACCAAAATCGTGAAAAGCGGTGCCCAGGTCCTTTTCGCTCCCCAATATTACAACGAAGTTCCCCTCATCGTTCGCCAGGCCAAAGAATTGGGATGGAAAGGCCCCATCGTGGGATCCGACTCCTGGGGTTCTGCGGAAACAGTCGAACTCTGTGGTGAAGATTGCTACGGCCAGTTCTTCTCCTCCCACTATGCCGCCGCCGGTGCCAAGGGCGCCACCAAAGCATTCATTGATCGCTACAAAGAAACCTACGGATATATTCCCGACGATGTGGCTGCCCTGACTTGGGATGCGCTGAGTCTGGCCCAGAAGGCCATAGAAAATGCCGGTAAAATAACGGGCAAAGTCTCCAAAGATCGCATGGCCGTTAGAAATGCCCTGGCTCAGATCAAGGACTTTCAAGGCATTACCGGAAACATGACATTCACGGAAGAAGGGGATCCCATTAAATGCGCCGTGATCGTAAAGATCAATGACCAGGGGGATTACGAATTTTATAAATCAAGCTGTCCTTAATGGTTTCCGGGCCGGCTCCCCATGGGCGCCGGCCCTTTTTCCTTTGCAACAGGAGCAGGTGAATGGAGTCAATTCTCGAACTTTTCCAATACATACTTCAAAATCTGATCAATGCCCTACAACGCGGCAGTTTCTATGCGGTGATCTCCATTGGTTACTCCATGGTTTACGGCGTTTTAATGCTATTTAACTTTGCCCACGGTGACATTTTCATGGTGGGGACTTACATCGGTTTCGGCATCGCCACTCTCTTCCTGGCCATCTTTGCCGGTCTGTTACCACCACCTGTGATTTTTCTCTCCACGGTAATTGTGACCATGTTTCTGGCATCCTGGATCGGGGTCTTTGTTGAGGTGGCCGGATACCGTCCCCTTCGCCAGGCTCCCCGGGCATCAGCCGCCATAACCGGTTTGATGATCGGCATCATTTTTGAGACCGGCATCCTAATCATGCTCGGTGCCAAACGATTGAGCTTCCCCCCCCTGATGGAATCGGTGAGTTACCAGGTG
>JAKSBM010000839.1 GCA_022361135.1 Desulfobacterales bacterium
GTGGCGGGGCCTCCGGGGCGGCCATGGGTGGCTCGGGGGGCATGGGCGCCTGGTTGGCGGGCGGTGCGGTGGGCTTGGGTGCCGCCCCGGGTTGGGCCGGTGCCATGGGGGGCATTGACGTTTGGGGGGGCTCCACGGAGGCAACGGGTCTAGGTTGTCCCGGGGCAACCGAGCCATCTGCAAATTTTTTGTGAATTCCCTGGGTCAGGGTTTCGATCTTTTGGACCAAATTGTCCAATTCCGTTTCTTGCTGGACCTGGAGCAGCTTTAATAAAATGGTTTCCACTGCCGTGCGGGTGTGGGCGGAAAATTTCACCAGCCCGGCATCGGCCAACAGATTTTGAAGGAGGATGCCAATATACCCCTGGGGCAGGACCGTCACTTCCTGGTGGATTTTGCCCTTGTCTGCTTCGGTGAGGTTGACGGCGGAATTTTCCGGTCCGCAAAGTTTGATGACATTGAGGTTTCTAAAGTGGAGCACAATATCATCGTAGAATTTTTTCAAATCCATGCCCGCATCGTTGATGGCCTCCACGGCGGTGATGATGGCTGCACCGTTTTTCTGGAAAACCGCCGTGGAAATGTCAAACATGAGTTGGCGGTCAATGACCCCGAGCCCTTCCACCACCTGGGCGTATGAAATTTCCTTTTCCGGATATGCGGACAGGATCCGATCCAGAAGGCTGAGGCTGTCCCGAATGGAGCCGTCGGCTTCCTGGGCGATGAGGTCCAATCCCTCGGGGGAGAGTGAAAATCCTTCCTTGCTGCAGAGATTCCCCAGATGGGACGAAATCTGTTCCAGGGGGATTCTGCCCAGATCGTGTCGCTGGCACCGGGAAAGAATGGTGGCCGGGATTTTGTGGACTTCGGTGGTGGCAAAGATAAATTTGACGTGGGACGGTGGCTCTTCCAGGGTTTTGAGCAGGGCGTTGAACGCGGCCGTGGAAAGCATGTGAACTTCGTCGATGATGTATATTTTGTAGGGAGAGGACGCCGGCATGTAGGTGACGTTTTCCCTCAGGTCCCGGATTTGGTCCACACTGTTGTTGGAGGCTCCGTCGATTTCAAATACATCGGAGCAATGGCCGTCGATGATGTCGGTGCAGGTCTTGCAATTGTTGCAAGGGGTGGGCGTGGGGCCGTTCTGGCAATTCAGGGCCTTGGCCAGGATTCGGGCAATGGTGGTTTTTCCCGTTCCCCTGGGGCCGGTGAAAAGAATGGCATGGGCCACGCGTTCCGCCTGGATGGCGTTGCTGAGTGTGGTGGTGACATGACCTTGTCCGACAACGTCGTCAAAGGTTTGGGGTCGATATTTTAGGGCTAATACTTGATATGACATGTTATCCGAATCAATGGGGTCCCGGGGGTTTTACCCTGCCGATGCAAAGGCCATTCATTAAGGGTTATTATTTGGTACGTATTTCATGGATACTGGAGTCAACTTTATATCAAAGGGGGGAGGGCAGGTCAATATTGGCTAAGGATATGGCGAAAAACCATTGGGTTAGCATGGGGAAGATGTGGTCCGCGGGGAATGCCGATGGATGAACCGGCACGGGCTTTTGGGGACAATGGGATTGGGGTCCATTGAAATTGGAAATGGAACGATCGGCCGTCCTGTTTCCGGATTGCATGGGAAAGGGGGTGTGATTTGTCCAAACAAAAAAAGCCCCTGTA
>JAKSBM010000712.1 GCA_022361135.1 Desulfobacterales bacterium
CGGGAAAACGAAAACCCCCGATCTCTACCCCGGAAGAATGAACCCGGGCAGACAGGGAAAGTCCTTTGAAGCGCCAGTGAAGGGTCTCCATCGCCTTTAAGCTTTGGGGCGTGTAATGGAATTCGGCCAAATCAAGATCCAGGTCGTCGGTCCAACGTATATTTTCCAGCCGGGTCCGGTAAAGCCCCATGTCCTGGATTTCAAACTCAACCCCCAGATCCTGGAGCTTGGCCTGGAATCGATCTTTGACACCGGTTTCCACCAACAAAGGGAGATTGATCCAGCAGACAAGCAGAACCAGGGAAGCAAGGGCAAAAAGCCCCAGCCCCCAGGGTAGAACACGTTTAAATGACATTTTTAATCATCACCCTTAGATAGAGATCTCCTTTTTGCCCACCGGGCAGTGCCCGCCCCAGCCCATTCAAACGAAGCCGGGTCCCCTGGCGAATGCCCGCCGGAATGACAACCCGGTAGAGGGGGCGGTAAAGGCCGTGGGTCACGGTTACACGTTTTCGTGCACCGGTCAAGGCCTCAAGGGAGGAAATCTCAATGTCCCCGTGGAGGTCCAAGGTATTGGGCCGGGGAAGGGTGGAAATGACCTGGAGTTTTGGGGTTTTTTTCCGCTGGGTAAACCGGTAAAGCCTTTGGCTGGCTCCGGTTCCGGGCAGCTTTCGATTCATGTGGATCAGGACCATGCCGGCAATGAAGCCACCGATGTGGGCCCACCAGGCAATGCCCGAGCCCATGCCTGCCCCCGTTGCATTGATAAATTGGAGGACAAACCAGATCCCCAGGAAAATAAAGGCCGGGATATCAATGAACCAGGGAAAAATTAAAATGGGAATAACGGTGAGGATCTTGGCCCGGGGGTAGAGGAGGAAATAGGCCCCCATGACCCCGGCCACGGCCCCGCTGGCCCCAATGGTCGGTGTGGGCGACAGGGGATTGAACATGAAGTGGAGCAGGCCCGAAGCCAGGCCGGACAAAATATAAAAGGCAAGGAAACGAAATGTACCCAGATGGGATTCCACATTGTCCCCAAAGATGTAGAGGAACCACATGTTCCCCACAAAGTGCCAGAATCCCCCATGGAAAAACATATAGGTGAATGGAGAAACCACCAGGTTCAGCAGGGTAAAATGCCGGGAAAGTTCGGACAGGGTATACTTCCCCGGTACCAGGCCGAAGAGATAAAAGATGAGTTCATTATTAAAACCGGCCTGCCATTGAAATAGGAAAACCAGAAATGTGATAACAATGATGAGCCAGGTTCCGACGGGGAGTGTCCGTGTGGGGTAATTGTCGCGAATGGGGATCATTTAACAACCTTGAGGCGATAGCTCCTGTTAAGATAGTCCTTTAAAGCCTTAATTATTTCCATGATGGCATCTTCAATGGTAAAGCTTTCACGGTAACCGGCCCTTTCCCGGCAGGCTTCCAACAATGCGGTATTCCCGAAATCAAAGCCCATGCGCAGGCGGATGGGCTCCTTCCAGGCATAATAAAGGTCAAATATCAAATTATCTCCCAACTTGGCCAGGGAGACCTTGGTTTTAAGGGAGAGGTCCGCTGCCACCAACCCCACGGCCTCCACTACCTTTTCCGGAAAGGCCACCACATCCTCGATTTCCAGGGTGCCGTCAAACTCCGTGGGGCCGGCTTCCACATCCAGGGACAACAGGTAAAAGGTGGCTTCCAAAATGATTTTTACTTCCTCGTATATCCCGGGATCGTCGCTGGCCCGGGGCCCGGCCACATTGAGCTGACTGATGCCGTTGTCGATGATAAAGGAGTGAAGAATAATGCTGGCTTCAAAGGTGTCGGACATGGACAAATCGATGTGGAGGTGGGGTTTGGATTTATCCTTGGCCATTTTCAGGGTGAGAAGGGAGCCCCCGCGCAAAGGGCCGTTTCCAAATATCACCGTGGCCTGGGAGTCCAGAATATTTTGGAGGGTACGATCCTGGTATTCATCCGTGGGGGTTTCCCGGAGTTCGTATATCTCGGGAAGGGGACCGTTTTCCGTACGCCTTCCCTTGGGAACCCACCCACCATGGGGAATATTAAATTTCAGGGCCACATCCAGTGCAGCACGGTCTGCACCGGTCTGTCCGCCGGAAATGATTTTTTGAAGCATATCGCCGAATCCCCTTTTAAAATGTTGGTAACTATAATAACAGTAAAGAATGGTTCTGCAATACTAATCTGGTCGAATTAAGCGCTGAAGGAGTAAGATGCGAACACCCTCCCAAACCGAATGTTTTCAATTGATAAATGAGATGAAAATGATGAATCACATAATAGATCATTCGGTCATGGTGGGAAATGTTGCCATCTGTCTGGCCCGGTATCTGAAGAAAGAAACGCCCGGGCTGAATTCAGACCTGATTTTCTCAGCAGCACTTCTCCATGATATCACTAAAACCCGCAGTTTTGAAACAGGAGAACTGCATTCTGCTTCAGGAGGCGAACTGCTGACCCGAATGGGATATCCCGAGGTGGGCAATATTATCCGCCAGCACGTGGTTCTGGATGAGGGATGGGAAGCCGGGCCCATCACTGAATCGGAAATCGTCAATTACGCGGACAAACGCGTCCTCCACGATAAAGTGGTCTCCCTGGACAGGCGTCTGACCTATATTAAAAAAAGATATGGAAAGGATGATCGGTTTAAAACACAGATCAAAAAGATGTGGGATGCCACCCAGGCCATTGAGGTGCGCCTTTTCAACGCCCTACCCTTTACCCCGACCCAGCTAGGGGATCACATCCGCCCGGAGATTCCACGGGATGCCATCCCTGGGACAAAATAATTAAAGCCGGAATAAATAAAATCCCCTACAAGGTGTCCAGGCGATCCAGGCAGTCCTGAATTCGTGCCTTGATATCCAGAAGAACGTCCCTGCGCCCATCCATCTCCTCCTGCTTCAATGCATAGAGACGATCCAGATCCTGGTTCAAGGATTCGTAGATGGCAAAACGATCGTGGATTTTTTCCTTAAAATCCCGGGTCACCGCCTCGATGAGGGGCATGAAATAGGTGGAAAATAATTGTTTTTCATATTCCTGGATGTGGAGCTTAAAGGAAGTCAGGCTCTCTCTTTTTATGCTGTCCCCTGCCTGTTTAAAGCCGGGGGTAAAGGAAAACCGCACCTGTTTTTTAAAAAATGACTTCACCAAAAGTCCCACGGAATGCAGACTTAAACCGGTGACGGCATTGGCCCGCATGCGCTTGGTAAACCGGGGCGAAAACAGGGGTGGCGGCAATTCCAACCCCAGAATTTTTTTGATGGCCTGGATATCCACACCGGTCTCACTTGGGACCTTGTCCCTGCCAAGTCCCTGGGAAATCTCCTCAAGTCCGGTATCCTTACCATCCCGGCTCCATTGCATGGGGTCAATGCGATAGGAATCCAACAGGGATTGGAAATAGGTGGAAATCCGTTTTTCCTGCGCGTTGACCTTGGCCTTGATATCGGGAATGATCTCCCTGACCAGAAAGAGGTCGAGATCCCGTTTGAAATCCTGGAACATGAAGTAAAGGATTTGCTTGAACCCGGTTTCCTTCACCTGGGGACGATAGGGCTCAACATCCATGGGGGCCTTGATGATTTGGGATTTCATCCGGGCCTGGATGGAATCACTGCCCTGGCTGAAGAGCTGTTTTAAATCCTTTTCCACCTCCCGGACCAAACCGGAAATGGCCCCTTCCAGGGAGTTGTCCACAATGGATTTGAGCCGTTCTGCATTTTCCCGGACATATTCCAGCTGGGCCCCGGCTTCGCATCGATCCCCATCATCGGTGGAGGTCAGTTTCAGGAAAAGATCGGTTTTATTGCCCATGCTTTCCAGCATCAACTCCAACCGTTCCAGATGGTTGGAAACCAGGAGTTTGAAATTTTCCCCCTCCAGCAATTCTTCGAACCGACCCTTGAATTTTGCACTGTTCTTCCGGCAAAATTCAGCCATGGCCTTGTCATCCTGCCATAGTTCCAGCCGTTTGCCATTCCGCTTGGTCAACTTGGAGCCCAAATTTTCAAAGAGATCAAAGAGGGCGGAAAAGCTGTATAACCGCGGGGAATCCATAAGGAATTCCAACTCCGCCTTGATATTGGCTTCAATGGCCTTTAGATTGGCCAGATTTTCATGCTCGGAAAGATCGCAATTATTTACAAAGATGATATTTTCCAGGAGGCCCATTCGATTGATAGTTTTGAGGAATTCCATGTCGGATTTCCGAAGGCCGGTTCTGGAGGAAATGCAATATATGATGAGGTTGGCCGACTCCAGGTATTGGATCACCTGGGCCAACTGGGCCGGATCCGTGGAATCGGCGCCCTGGCAATCGGCAATCTCAACCTGGAGGTTCAGGGTGGAACCGAAAATTTCCAGGCAGACATCCTTCACAAAAAAGGCATGGCTGGAATCGGCGGTGAAGTTTTTATGCTTTTCAAATGCCTTGGAGCTATAAACCAGTTCCGCTTCATCGGCCTGGACAATATCCTTACAATCCTCATAGCCCTCAAGGGCGTTCTGGATACTTAAGGTTTCCGGCCGGATCCCCTGGTCCACCACCGGGAACTCGGACTTTAATTTTTTCAGGGTTTTGGTGAGGAATGCACGGTCTTTTTTCCGACGAAGGTCAAGCCCCTCGATGAATTCCCGCTCCTGGGGATCATCTGAAAACATGTCCAGATTTTTCCGCAGCACCCCATTGATTTCATCCCAGGATTTCAGGGTCAGCCTTGCCTGGTTCTTTTTTCCCTTGCGAATTCGGGTGGTAATGGCCGTGACAACGCCGGCCCCGCGTTTGACCAGCTCTTTTCCGGCCATGGCATTAATGAAGGTGGATTTGCCGGATTTGATCACCCCGACAACGGCGATTTTCAGATAACCCGAAGCAATGTGATCCGGAATCTGTTGACAATTCTCCCGGAACCCCTCCAGGGCGGGATCAAACATGTCGGGAACGTCCGCCATGGTCTGGATAATGGACAGGGTGTCGGAAACAAGTGCGTCAATGGTCTTCAGTCGGGTCTTTTTCTGGGTCATGGTCCGGCAATTTCAGGGATGGTGTTAAATAAGCATCATTGCATTTTCATACTTCCGGTCACAGGGAACGGAAAACAGGATTTCCTCGGTCATGTCACAATGGAGCCAGGAACTGTCCCCCAACTCCGAATCCAATTGTAAGGGCCCCCATCCGGCGCAGCCCAGGAGGATCATAAAGGACTCCGGCCCCTGGTCCTGGGCAATGGCCTCCAGGATATCCCGGGAATTGCTCAGGTACAGCCAGTCCGTGACCTTTAAAGATTCCTTCCATCCGGCCGGGGGACCGTGGAGGACAAAAACACCAGAGGGCTGGACAGGGCCGCCCAGGTAGATATCCAATTTATCCACACTTTTGTTGCAGGGGATATTCAGATCTTCAAAGAGCTCACGCCCGGTTAAAAGGGGGTGGACTTTATTGACGATGAAACCCAGGGCGCCGCTTTCATTGTGCTCACACAGGCATGTGACGGTCTGGGCAAAATTGGGATCCGGAAGTCCGGGCATTGCCAGAAGAAACTTTCCCTTCAAGCTCATGGCTGGGGCACTACTCATGGATCGGCTCCATTCATTGGTTAAGGGACCTGCCAAGGCATCCACAGGCCCCGCTCTTTATGGGTTAATCAGGAAAATAGTTTTAAATATTTTGCCTGTTTTTGCAATCTTTTTATGGTGGGACATCAGTCCTTGGAACTCTGGTTCTCCCGTCTGCCATAGACATCTTCATACCGGACAATGTCATCCTCCCCCAGGTAGGAACCCGATTGGACCTCAATGAGTTCCAGGGGAATTTTTCCTGGATTTTCAAGGCGATGCAGGGTTCCCAGGGGGATGTAAACCGATTCATCTTCCTTGAGCAGCAGGGTGTCTTCTCCCTTGGTCACCAGGGCCGAACCCGAAACCACCGTCCAGTGCTCGGCCCGGTGGTAATGCTTTTGCAGGGAAAGAACGGCTCCGGGTTTCACCGTGATCCGTTTAACCTGATAGCGATCGGCCATGTCAATGGTTTCATAATCCCCCCAGGGACGATAGACCTTGGAGTGGGTAACCGCTTCCTGGCGTTTGCCGTCCCTGAGCTGGACCACCAGTTTTTTAATGTCCTGGACCCGGTCCCGTGGAGAAACCAATACCGCATCCGGGGTTTCAACGATGACAAATTCATCCAGGCCCACGGCGGCCACCATTTTGCTGGAGGCATGCACAAAGGAATTACGGACATCGTGGACCAGCACATCCCCTTTGAAAACGTTCTTGTCCTCGTTTTTTTCATTGGTTTGCCACAGGGCATCAAAGGAGCCCAGATCATTCCAGCCGGCATCCAGGGGAATCATGGCACCCTTGCTGGTTTTTTCCATGATGGCATAGTCAATGGAATCCGAAGGCACCTGTTCAAAAAGATCCTTGGGAATCCGGAAAAAATCCAGATCCTGTTCTCCGGCAGCCATGGCCTTTTTACAGGCGGTAAGCATCTCCGGGGCGTGGGCTTCAAACTCCCGGAGTATGGTGGAAGCCTTGAACATGAACATGCCCGAATTCCAACAATATTCTCCGGATGCCAGATATTGTTCAGCAGTGGGAAGGTCGGGTTTTTCCACAAATTCACCGATGGCCACGGTGGATGCGGCTTGGTCAAGGGCCTCGCCCTTTCGAATATATCCATATCCGGTCTCGGGGGAATTCGGCACAATCCCAAAGGTAATGAGCCTTCCGTCTTCGGACCATGCAACGCCCTCTTCCACCACTTTTTGGAATGCTCCCGGTTGGGAAATTTTATGGTCGGCCGGCAGCACCAGCATCACCGGATCCACCCCGTCCCCCACCAGCTTTAATGCGGCCAGGGCAATGGCCGGGGCCGTGTTCCGCCCCACGGGTTCAAGGATGATATCCCTGGGTTTACAATGGATTTGCTGCATTTGTTCTGCGGCCATGAACCGATGGACATTGTTACAGATCAGAATCGGCGATTGGATCCCCTCCACGCCCTCCAGGCGGGTCACGGTATTCTGGAGCATGGTCTGCTCATTGTACATGGCAATAAGCTGTTTGGGGTAAAGCTCCCGGGACAGGGGCCATAGACGGGTACCGGAACCTCCGGCCATGATCACGGGTACAATCATATCCACTCCTTATGATTCAGAATCTTTAACTGCGGAAAAAAGATGAATGACCAATCCCTTTTCAACCTTGTACCTTTTGAAGGCATCCAGGGTGAATCCGGTCTGTTCCATCCACTCTTCGATTTGACGGATTTCAAATCCCATCCAGGTACCACCGATGATATCCTTGATTTCTTCCTTATTGTGGCACTCAAAATCAGCCAGCAGAAATCGTCCACCCGGCTTTAACACCCGCTGCACCTCTGCAATGGCTTTTTCCGGTTCAACAATATGATATAGAACCATGCTCATGACGGCAACATCCACTTCCTTGTTTTTCAAGGGAAGATATTCAGCCTCCCCCAGTCGGAGTTCAATGTCACGGGCATCGAAAAGACGGATTTTGGCCTGCTCCAGCATTTCGGGAGAACTGTCCACACCGATGAGGGCGCCGCGATCCCGCCCATTAAGGGCAGAAAGCATTTCACCGGTGCCGCAGCCGATGTCGGCCACACTTAAACCGACCTCCACATTATCCAAAAGAACCTGATTGAGTTGAAAATCACCAAGGACTTCCCGTTTCAGGCGATCCCATTGGGGAGCCACGGTCCTGAAGAATCGCTTGGTTCTGTTTTTACGGATATCAATGCTGTGCTCGGCCTTTTGCAAATCCGCCCGGCACAGGGGCTCGTCGGCCACCCGGGCACAGGCCAGCTCGATCAAGGGGCGCTGGGCCGGAGTGTGGGCTGCGGAATAATAGATAAAACTGCCATCTTTACGGCTTTCCAGCAATCCGCTTTCCATGAGGATTTTCAAATGACGGGAAACGCCGGATTGGATCATCCCCACAATGGAAACAATCTCATTCACGTTGAGCTCAAAATAATTGAGCATGTTCAA
>JAKSBM010000588.1 GCA_022361135.1 Desulfobacterales bacterium
CCGGTAACCAAAATCCGGGGTGCGGATTCATTTTCCTGGGATGGAACGGCATCGGACTCCTTTACAATCTCATCCACCATGGAGATCACATCTTCCTTATCCCTGAAAAAGGAAAGCTTAAACAAGGCCTCGATGAGATCACTTCCCTTGATGGGAGAGGGCCTGCGGCGGGCCAGATCCATGAGCTTCTTTTTGGCCCGCCGCTCCCGGTTCAAAAGCCCAATGGCAGCCTGGATTTTTTCCCGGGTAATGGATTGACCGGTGCACCCTTCCAACCGTTCCTTCAATTTATAAACCTCGGCCTCCCATGCCCGGTCCAAAACCGGATTCCCCTGCTCCTGGGGAAGTTGGAGTACGTGGAAGGGTTTTTCCGGAGCCATGATTTCAAAGGTTTTCTTTTTTCCGTCGCAGGTGGTGTCAGCCACAATGAGATCGGAAAACTTGAAAAAAGGACAGGTATCGGTAATGGCAAAACCATAGCTGCTTTTGATCAAGGGACAAAGGTTTCGCGGCAACACCGTTTCTGCGGCCTCAATGGGATCGTGGCGGGTGCCGCAAAGGGTCAGGGGGACGGCCCCGGCCGCCACGGCCAACTCCGTGGGCGCATAGAGGCAATAAAACCCCACCACATGTTTTCCTTCTGCCTTATGGGCTTCCAGGTCCAAAAGATTCTGCTCAGCTTTTTTCTGGAGCGTCTTTTTCCACTTCAATTCCATGATTCCTCCTTTTGGATATTTAGATCACCCCAGATGTATGTTTTTCCTTCCAATGATTCCAATTGATAGTTCTGATTCACGGCTCAATGGGTATTGCTTATTTCTATTCCTACCCAAAACCTCTGCATACCTTGGCCCGGAACCCAGTGGAATTTAGAATTCCTGTATGCCATTGGGACAATTTTCTCCCCCGTTGCCATACAAAAAAGCGGCGACGACCCCACCCCAAAATCCCCATGCGCTTCTCCTTTCGAGAACCATGGCGATTTTGGCCATACCTTTTTCCACAAAAGATCATCCTTTCCCGCAAATGGTTTTACGCTTGGACAAGCCCTGGGGAATCAGTTATACTCCGACTCAATTCAAACCCTAAAGCAATTGAGAATTAAAATACGGCATGAGCACCTATAAGACCAAGGCCAACACAAAGCACAAAAAAATCCACCAATGGCTGGTGGATCAGATTGAATCCAAAGAAATTAAAGTCGGGGATCAATTGCCCACGGAAAAAACCATCATGGAAAAATTCGGGGTAAACCGGACCACGGTGCGCACGGCACTGGCCAAACTGGAAAAGGCTGAGATGATCATGCGCCGCTCCGGTAAGGGCACCTTCCTCATTGCCGACACCCCGCCCCAATTTGTCCGGACCTTCAACCGTATCGAGGTGGTGCCCAACGACGCCGTATCCGGAAGCACCATTTTCAACACCATTGAAAAAAAATGGATAACCCCGCCCAAGAACATCCAGCTTATCCTGTCCCCCACGGCCGATGAACTTCTCTCCTTCACCCGGGTGGTCTCCGTTGACGGAGAGCCCTCCCTTCTGGAGAAAACATTTTTAAATGAAAAACTCTCCGACGTTTTCATGGACCTGGACACCAACCAGCCCTATTACCCCTTGATCACCAAATACACCGACGAAAAACTCTCCCACGCCAGGATCAGCTTCACGGCCAAGCACCCAGAGCCCTGGCAGCAGGAGCTATTAAATATTGATGCCGATCATCCCTGCATTGTCATGCAATCCCAATTGGTGAACACCGACTACCAAATCCTGGAGGTTCTGGAATCGGTTTACCGGGGAGATAAATACCTCTTCACCATGGAATCCCTGGGATTTAACCTCCAGGAGACCTAACCCCATATATAAAGGAGTAAGAGATGGCTCACAATTGTGAAACCTGTGCATTCCGGAAAAAATACGACACCGCCCCCAATTCCATACTGGGCCGCCTCTGGCGCTGGCACATCAATTTCTGCCCCGGGTTCAAGCGCTATATCACCTCCCAGCCCGAAGGGAAAAGGAAGGAAATAGCCAAAATCTACAACCTTCCCAAATACCAATAGGAGATTAAGAACCAGGCCGCCTTCGGCCTGGTTTTGTTTTTCAGGGCTTTGACTGGATTTTATCATTTGCAACGGATTTGGACTGTGTTATACGGAAGCACGGTATTCATGAGTTAGGAACTGTAGACCTGTGAATCCCATGGACCCAATTATATCAAATGCACTGACATGAAAATGGACGGAAAATGAAATTTAACGCCCTCCGCATCAACTCGGCACCGGATGTCCTGGTGGAAGAAATTATCTCCCAGATCAAAGCCAAAACTTTGAAACCCGGTGAGGTACTCCCCTCCCAGAGGGAGTTGGCCAAAATGTTCAACGTGGGGCTGGGCTCGGTTCGAGAGGCCATTAAAATCCTGGACGTCATGGGATATGTCAAAGTGGTCCGGGGCAAAGGCACCTATATTTCCAAGACCATGCCCAGGCAGACCAACACGGACACACAGCTGGAAGCCTCCCTGGAAGCCATGTCCCTGGCCGATCTCATCACGGCCAGAAACATTGTGGAATGCGGAGCCGCCGGGTTGGCCGCCACCCAGGCCCAAAAGGAGAACATCCTGGCATTGGAAAGGTTGGCCAAGGAAATGGATGCCTCCTTTGGCAACCAGGAAATCTTCTACGATCTGGATTTCAAATTCCATTTGGCCGTGGCCGAAGCCAGTAACAACCAGGCCATCCTTGAAATGGTCAAACTCTTGGTGAACAAATCCCACCGCCATGTGAATTTCATGAGCGATTCCCTGAACATTGCCCTGCCCGAAACCATCAAAATGGCCGTTGAATCGGCACGCCACGTCGTCTCACTCATCAAATCCGGAGATGCCAAGGGCGCGGAGGCGGCCATGCATAAACATATCTACATTGTCTGTGACGAATTGAACAAGGGCTTCTCAACCTAGAGCCCTATGCCCGGCCTTTGGCCTTCATTTCCAACCGTTTTTCCCACCCGGTTTCCCATTACCCCAGCCACACTTGCCCTTGGATAAACATGATGGGCAGGCCCGGGCCTGCCACCATCCATGCGCCCATTTTCCCGTGGCAAATCGGCCCGCCCCATTCCGGCCAGCTTCTTTTGGCAAAACACTCCCCAAAGGGCCCTGCCGGCATAGGCGTCCCAAAGCATCCCTAATGATACCCTGAAAATAATCAATGGGCCCGGCAGCCCTTGGTATGGCACGGCTCAGCCGTTCAACACCCAATCTGCCCCGAACAGCCAATTTCACTCCTAGGAAAAGCCGATCCCCCCTTGACTTTCAAAAATCAATAAACTATTGTCGCTCGAAGTTAAGGAGTTCTGAACTGTCGAACACTCGATCCTAACATGGAACCCCATGTCCGACTTCAGATCCCCTGCCCGTTCACAAAATAAAAATAAAATTCCAGGAGGTCGCCCAAAAAGTAGTCCCGTTGCCCCACATAATCCGTTACCTGATTGCAAAATTTAAGGAGACCAAGTATGAAAGAAAAATCTGAGCACTCGATCAACCGAAGTATCACATTCACCTCTGTCATATGCTGCGCTGTTTTCATCATTGCCACATTAATCTCCCCCGAGGGGGTCAAGGGCGGATGCGACAAACTCTTTAAATTTTTCACCGGTTACTTTGGATGGACCTATCTGACCTGTGTGGCCGGATTTGTCCTTTTCTGTTTTGCCGTGGCCCTGGGCAAATACGGGAACATCCGCCTGGGCA
>JAKSBM010000517.1 GCA_022361135.1 Desulfobacterales bacterium
AAAATAATAAGTCTTTTTTTCTTGTCAAGACGGGGCCGGGCAAATTTTCTCCCCATCCGCAGGGTGGTTTCGGCCTACAGCCATTCCCCATAAAATTCAAAGACCTTATCCATTCCGACAATGGACACCCCGAACAAAATATCATGGGTTATCCCATGGACCCGAACCTCTTCCCCATGGGTCACCTCCGCTTCGGATGTATTCTCATAGCGATGTTTGAATCGGATAAAACGGACCACGTGGACCAACTCATGGGTTAATATATATATAAGGAAGGGCTCAAACTCAAGGCCGGGATTCCGGTCCAGGGTTTCAAGGATCCGATCATCCTGGAGACAGACCCGGTAAAGGGTGTAGGTTGAAGATCCCAACTCCCTGTCCTTCTGCCGCCCTTCATACTTCACCACCTGGGCCAGGGGCCCGTTGAGTTGCTCATGGGAATCCAGCTCTTTAAGGGTCTTGATGTCATAGCGGTTTTTCAGCCATTGACCCGATGAAAGCTTGAAGTGATTGTTTACCAATTCTTCGGCCAAAAGCACCGCCCCATCCAGCTTTCCCAACTCCATCGCATTGAATAATTTCACCATGAAACCAGCCACTCAGAAAAGAAAAAATTGGACTTTTATCAAACCATTATGTTATAGTCGGTATTTGCCTAAGTAAAGAAAAATTTATCGCTCACAAAAGGAGGTGATTGTTTTGGGTAGTGTTATCAAGAAAAGAAGAAAAAAAATGAGGAAGCATAAACACAGAAAACTCCTCGCAAAGACCAGACACCAGAGAAAGAAAAAATAGTTCGACGTTTTTTTCGTTGCTATTTAAAAAGGGGTATCGAGTTGACATCAACTCAATACCCCTTTTTTGTTGCCCACCCTTTAGGGGCTGGACTTATTTTGTAACAGTCTTCAGATAATGCATGAGCTCGGAATCCGTGGACAGAACCAGGGTGCTGTCCTTTTTCAGGGTCTTCCGGTACATTTCCATGGTTTTGGTAAATCCATAGAACTCACTGTCAACGCCGTAGGCTTCGGCATAGATCCGGGTGGCTTCGGCATCGGCCTTACCCTTGAGTTCCTGGGCCTTGCGATAGGCCTCTGATTTAATCACCTGGAGTTCACGTTCCTTTTCACCGCGGATGTTGCTGGCCTCCCCCTTGCCTTCGGCACGGAATTTTTCAGCAATCTGATTACGCTCGGCAATCATCCGATCGTAAACCGACCGGCGAACACTGTCGATGTAATTGATCCGCTTAATCTTCATATCCACCAGCTCAATGCCGAACTGGGCCAGTTTGTCCTTGGACTGTTCCACAATGCGACGGGTAATCTCGTCCCGTCCCAGGCTTACTTTATACTGAACCCGCTTTCCTTTCTGTCCTGCATCATTGGAAATGGACTCAAAGGTGTCCATGGGCCGATCGGTGTTCCGCACACTTTCCACCAGGGGATAGGAAGTCACCAAGTTGCGCATGGCCGGATCAATGATGTCGTCCAGACGTTTCAAGGCGGCAAATTCATCCTTCACCGTCTGGAAATATTTCACAGGATCGCTGATTTTCCAGCGGGCAAAGGTATCCACCCAGATATAGGTTTTATCCCGGGTGGGAACCTGACCGGGATCACCATCCCATTGCAACAGGTTTTTGGGGAAATAATTGGCTTTTTGAATAAAGGGCATCTTAAAATTCAGCCCGGGCTCTTTTACCGGCTCCCCAACAATACGACCGAACTGGGTAATGACAACCTGCTCGGTCTCATCCACCATATAGGCGGAATTGAAAATCAACAGTCCGGCAATCAGGACAAGGACGGGGATAAACATTTTCGTATTATTCTGATTCATTTACTTATTCACCTTTTTGACGGAAGTTTTCCTTAAGGGCATTGCCCCCCATATTCAAGAACGGCAACACATTCTGTTGATCCGAATCAATGATATATTTATTTCCCACCTGGGGAAGCACCTCAAGCATGGTTTCCAGGTAAATCCGCTTCAGGGTCACGTCCTTGGCACCGATATAGGCTTCATAGATCGCGTTAAACTTGGAGACATCACCCTTGGCCCGGTTCACACGATCAACGGAATACCCTTCGGCATCCTTGACCATCCGTTTGGCTTCACCCCGTGCCAGGGGAATGGCCTTGTTGTATTCTTCACGGGCTTTGTAAATGGTCTGTTCCTTCTCCTGAATGGCCTGGTTTACCTCATTGAAGGAGGCCTGAACCGGCTCGGGAACATTGGTTTTTTTCATTTCAACCGTGACAATGGTAATACCGGCCTCGGCCTGATCCATCTCCGCCTGGAGCATCTCCTTGGCGGCCAGGGCGATTTCCGCCCGCTTGGTGATCACCTCATTGATGCTGCGATCCCCCACCACGGTCCGCATGGTGGCTTCGGACATACTTCTTAATAGGGAACGAACATCCTTCACATTAAAAAGGTATGCCTTGGGATCTGAGCGGCGATACTGAACGATCCAGGGAACCACGGCCACATTCAAATCCCCGGTGAGCATCAGGGTGGATTCCTGGCGGGGGGTATCGGAGATGGACCGGAAATTATTGGTATTCCCAAAGGTTTTAAAACCAAATTCTTCGGTTTCCGGCGTCTTCACATTGACCTTGGTGACCTTTTCAAGCCCCGAGGGCAACTTGAAATTCAACCCCGGCTGAACGATCCGGTCGTACTCGCCAAAGCGCTGGATCACCCCCACCTCGTTCCGGTCCACGGTAAAAAAGGTGGAAGAGCCCAGATAAAGGGCCAAAAAGATAAGGCCGATGAAAAAGACACCCGAGGATTTGAACCCCTTGAACCGGGTCATCAATTCGTCCACCTGCGGCGGTTTAGGCATTCCTGGACCTCCGCCCCCTTTTTTATTCTCGTATTTCTGCTGATTCTCTCTTAACTTTTCCCAATCCCAATTCATAGATAATGTCCTACCCAAATTTGTCGGTGATTTTCTTGTTTGATGTTCTTGGTTTTGACCTTGACTCAGCTGACTAAAGTATATCTATTTTTATATTGATCAAGGTCAAAAGGCAATATTTATTTGGGATTAGAATCCCCGGATGACCAATGATTCCACAGCCATCTCCCCATCACAAATTCCATACAGACCCTAAAATTTTAGGTACAATATCGTCCTTGAATGTGTTATGGATTTCATATTTTCTTTAATCCCATAATGGCGGGCAGGTTAGCTGTGAGCAAAAAAGAGTCAAAGGACAATCTTATTCACATCGGAGACATATTAAACTCCGCCCTGGGCAGATACAGACCGGCCCGGGACACGGCCATGACCCAAATCTGGGATTTGTGGGAAAAGGCAGTGGGCGCCCCCATTGCCGCCAATGCAAAACCCAGCTCCTTCAAGGACGGCATGCTGGTGGTCAATGTGTCCAGTTCCGCCTGGATCCACCAACTCAAATTCCTTGAAAAGGATATGGTGACCAACCTCAACAAGCACCTGGACAATCCCCTGGTCAAACAGATTCGTTTTAAGATTGGAAAAATTCACAGTTGACACCATTTTTGACGATCCCCTAAGGATCCGTCAGCCTGCAACCGGGTATCGATTCACCATTGATCCCATCATCCTTGCCGCCGCCATTAATCCCCCGGCCCACAGCCGCATCCTTGATGTGGGATGCGGTTGCGGAATCATCCCCATGGCACTGGCCAGGAAACGACCGGACCTCCAGATCTACGGCATTGAAATTCAAAGATCCTTGGCGGATCATGCCCAACACAATGTCCGGGAAAATAAATTCCACAACATCCATATTATAAATACGGATGTCACAACCTTAACCTTGGAAGATATCCAAGGCCGCGTGGACATTCTCACCTCAAACCCCCCGTACATGAAACGGGCAGCCGGTCGCATCAACCCCAATTCAGAAAAGGCCCTGGCCCGCCATGAAATTTCCCTGGACCTCCAAACCCTGTGCGAAACAGCACAATATCTTTTGGAACCCCGGGGAAGCATCCACATCATTTTTCCGGCCCAGCGAAGCCAAGAGCTCATGGAGACGTTGAACCAAAACGGCCTTACCCCCAGATCCATGAGACCCATCCATTCCCGACCGGAGCGGGAGGCACTCCGCATTGTCGTCCATGCCCAAAAAAAATATTCAGGCGAATGTTGTATTAAACCAACCCTTTACCTGAACGACAAATCCGGATACCCTACAAAAGAATATTTTAATCTCTTTAATGCTTGACATGGGAAATAATTTATACTATTTTCCACGAGTCTTTTTGAGACGGAGAGGTGACCGAGCTGGCTGAAGGTGCACGCCTGGAAAGCGTGTGTACCCTAACCGGGTACCGGGGGTTCGAATCCCCCCTTCTCCG
>JAKSBM010000651.1 GCA_022361135.1 Desulfobacterales bacterium
AACAGGGGATGCCGGCGGACCGCCTTGGAAGGGATCCCCTTGGGGATTTAAGCCTTGTCGGCCCGGCCGGGTGACGAGCCCTTGGATCATTTCGTCTTTCTTCCCAGCCGGGCTGAATCATCTTCAACCATGGATTCCCACAAATGTTCTAAATCGTTTCAAAAACGAACCATAAAAATAAATGAATGTTTTTTGATTTTTTTTTTTTGTTTTTTATGAAACGATCTACTATAGAATGTAGCCATCTTGTGTATTGCGTTTGGGATTATACGGCCTGGGAAATGCCTTAAATGGAGGGTTTTTCCCGGTAAGGCCAACGGCTGAACAACAATTAAAGAGAAAGGAGATTGATCCCCATTGAACTGATTTCCAGCATTGTCCTCCAGCGCATCTCCGACTCTTCTCCCATCCTGTTCTGAGCTGAGCCTGCCTTGAGTACTTTCCCATTTCAGTTTGTTTTAACCATGACCGAACTTGGCCATCCCATACACCAGAGGAGTTTCCATCGATAAGTCCATCCGTGCCATAGCCATTGTTTCCGTCAATTCGCTCCCATGGGGGAGGGGATTACCGGGGAATGGGTGTGGGACCGGTGACACCGCCCGTGTCGGGTTTGTTTTGACTTGAGATCGGATCTTCATTGTCGCTGTCGGCTCTTTGGTACGGCTTCCGGCTGCAGCGGCGCCCAGCTCACCACCCATTGAACAGAAAGGAAACCGCATAATGGGAATCAAGGAAAAAAAATTTAACCAAGAAACCTTCCAAATCCTGGAACACGATGCCGTTCCAGGGTATCGGCCCGTCTTTCACATCGTCCTCTGTCTGGCCGTTGTCTATTTCGTCTATATCTTCTTTCACGCAGGGTCCCACTAAGGGGAAAGGATCGCACCATGAAAAAAAACACAGCGATTTTCGACAATCCCCGGAATGTGCGCCGACTGAGACTGGGATTTTTCATCGCCCTTGTCCTGGTCCTGGTGGCCGAAGCATTTGTGGACATGCACGGTGAATTTCCGGTGGAACATTTTTACGGCTTCTATGCCGTTTACGGATTCATCGCCTATGTCGCCCTCATCTTCATTGCCAAATTCCTAAGAAAAATACTCATGCGAAAAGAGGATTATTATGACCATTAATCTGCTCCCTCCGGGCCTTGTTCTGGTACTGGGCGCGCTGGCCGTCCCCTTTTTGAAAGGGCGGGCCAAGCAGGCCTGGATGCTGGCACTGCCTGTTTTTGTCTTCATCGGTCTGATGAAATTGCCCATGGGCACCTTCTGGACCACGGAATTCATCGGATTTGATCTCATATTGGGCCGGGTGGACAAGCTGTCCTATGTCTTTACCCTGGTTTTTACCATCATGGCATTCATGGGGGTGCTTTTTGCCCTCAGGGTCAAGGATGATCTCCAGCATGTCTCGGCCCTGGTCTATGCCGGCTCCACCCTGGGGGTGGTATTGGCCGGAGACTGGCTTTCCCTTTACCTGTTCTGGGAAATCATGGCCGTATCCTCCACCTTCCTGGTCATGGCCTCCCGGACCCGGGAAGCCCGGGAGGCCGGATACCGGTATCTTCTGGTCCACATCGTGGGCGGGCTCTTCCTCCTTGCGGGCATTGTCATGTACATCCACAACACCGGGACCGCCTCCTTTGGCTACATCGGCCTGACCGATCCGGCATCCTGGATGATTTTCATCGGCATCTGCCTCAATGCCGCAGCCATCCCCCTCCATGCCTGGCTGCCCGATGCCTATCCCATGGGAACCCCCACCTCCACGGTTTTTTTAAGCGCATTCACCACCAAGTCGGCGGTGTATCTGCTCATCCGGACCTTTCCGGGCACGGAGCTCCTCATTGTCATCGGGGCCCTCATGGTCTCCATTCCCATTTTTTATGCCGTGCTTGAAAATGATATCCGCCGGGTTCTGTCCTACAGCCTGATGAACCAGGTGGGCTTCATGCTGGTGGGCATCGGCATCGGCACGGAACTGGCCATCAACGGCGCCGTGGCCCACGCCTTCTGCCACATCATTTATAAGGGGCTGCTTTTCATGGCCGCCGGGGCCGTTCTCCAGGAGACGGGGAAAATCAAGTGCACCGAGATCGGCGGGCTGTACAAAAGCATGCCACTGACCTGCATCTTCTGCATGGTGGG
>JAKSBM010001063.1 GCA_022361135.1 Desulfobacterales bacterium
TCATCAACACGGCCCGGGGACCGGTGCACAACGAGGCCGACCTCATTGCCGCCCTGGAATCCGGCACCATCTGGGGGGGCGGGCCTGGACGTCACCGATCCCGAACCCATGGCCCCGGACAACCCCCTCCTTTCCATGGAGCGGGTGTCGGTCCTGCCCCACATCGGTTCCGCCACCCACGATTCCCGGGACGGCATGTCCCTGCGGGCGGCGGAAAATATTGTCTCCTTTTACCGCACCGGGAAAATGCCCTTCATTGTGAATCCCCGGGTTTTGGATTAACGATGGCGTCCCGGGAGCGCTTCCGGGCTCCGTAACCACCGGAATCTGTCTCCAAAGGGGCGCCCATGGTGAAGCGTCTTGAAAAATCATTCCAATGGGCATATGAGGGGGCAGGTAAAACTTTGCAATGGAGGAGATGCCCTGGAATGAAATCATCCTATTTTCTCACCTCCCTCCGGTTGGGGTTTCGCACCTGGTCACGGGAGGACTTGGATCTGGCCCTGGAACTCTGGGGGGATTTCCAGGTCACCCGGTTGTTCGACGGTCGGGGGCCCCTGGATGGGGAGGCGGTTGCCCAACGCCTGGAGCGGGAGTTGGAAAGCCAGTCCCGACATGGCGTTCAATACTGGCCCATTTTTCTTTTGGAATCCCATGCCCATGTGGGCTGTGCCGGATTCCGTCCCCATGACCCCGCCCGTGGAATTTTGGAAATGGGTATCCATATCCGACCGGAGTTCTGGCGCCGGGGACTTGGGGTGGAGGCGGGCCGGGCCCTCATCCCCCATGCCTTCCATACCCTGGATGCCCAAGGTATTTTTGCCGGTCACAACCCGGAGAATACTGGGTCCCGAAAGCTATTGGCCCATTTGGGATTCCAATACAGCCACGATGAATTCTATGAACCCACGGGGTTACATCACCCCTCCTATCTGCTTCGTCCCCCGGCCCGGTGAGCGTTGCCCCGGCCCCTGAATCCCTTGACATTGATTTGAACGGAGATACCCAAGATGAAACACGGCTGGTCCCAGGAAAAATACATCCAGGCCTATCGCTTTGCCGCAGAACGCCATGTGGGGCAATTGGTCCCCGGAACCCAATGGTCCTATTTGGCCCACCTCAGCCTGGTGAGTATGGAGGTCATGGGTGCCCTGGCCCAGGAAACCGTGGACCATGGGGATTTGGCTGTCCAGGCCGCCCTCCTCCACGACACCATTGAAGACACCGATACCCGCCACGACGACCTGTGCGCCGAGTTTGGCCGGGCCGTGGCCGACGGGGTACAAGCCCTGACCAAGGACAAGTCCCTGGATAAGGCTGCCCAGATGCAGGGGAGCCTGGGACGGATTCGAAAGCAGCCCCGGGAGATCTGGATGGTCAAGCTGGCAGACCGGATCACCAACCTCCAGCCGGCCCCGGCCCATTGGGATCTTGAAAAGATGAAGGCATACCAGGCCGAAGCCCGGTTGATTCTGGATTCCCTGGGGGATGCCAGTCCCTTCCTGGCCCAACGATTGGCCATGAAGATCCAGGGGTATGACGTCTATATTTCAGCCGGTGATGCCGCGGATTAACCGGACAGAGTAACGCCAGCGTTCCTTTTTACGTTATGGTGATTCTCAAAATAACGTGCCCATTGAATGGGCCTTTTTCCATTTGATTCGAAGGTTTTTCTCCCAATCCGGCGACGACGGGGGGAGGAAGATTCCGCTGCCATCACCTGGTCCTCCGGGCATGATTGACAAATTCGACGGTCAACCCTGTTGGAAGGCGTTTAAACCATCGTGAAGATCGTCCATGGTTTTGGAACATATTTTTGAGAACGGCTATGGTCAAAGGGGCATACCCCAGGTATGCCGGCTATCCGTGGCCCTCTACCCGGTCCATGCCGACCTTCCATTGAAATGTGTTCCATCCCTTGGAAGGGGTGGAAAATAACTGGTTTCCCCCGGGGAATTCTGATAATGCTTTTTGGACGTGCGTTCCATACTTCAAGCACAGGTTCAACTTACAATCTACACGAGGAAAGGATCTGGTTCCATGCGGTCTTCAAAGGTGATTCATACGGTCAGTTGTCATGCGGAAGGTGAAGTGGGTGATGTCATTGTGGGGGGCGTGGCGCCGCCGCCCGGGGATACTTTATGGGAGCAGTCCCGGTGGATTGCCAAGGATCAGACCCTGAGGAATTTCATGCTCAACGAGCCCCGGGGGGGCGTCTTTCGCCATGTGAATCTCCTGGTGCCGCCCAAGAACCCCAAGGCCCAGATGGGATGGATCATCATGGAGCCCGAGGATACCCCGCCCATGTCCGGCTCCAACAGCATCTGCGTCTCCACGGTGTTGCTGGAAACCGGGATTCTTCCCATGACCGAGCCCGAGACCCTTTTGACCCTGGAGGCCCCCGGGGGGCTGATCCAGGCCCGGGCCGCCTGTAAAAACGGCCATGTGGAGCGGATGACGGTTTACAATGTGCCTTCCTTTGTCCATCGCTTGGACGCCCACCTGGAGGTCCCCGGACTGGGCACCCTGAAGGTGGATACGGCCTATGGAGGGGACAGCTTTGTCATTGTGGATGCCAAGGCCCTGGGGTTTGCCGTGGCACCCGACGAGGCCCGGGAGCTGGTGGAGGCGGGGATCAAAATCACCAATGCCGCCAATGAGCAATTGGGCTTTGTCCACCCGGAGAATCCGGATTGGGATCATATCTCCTTTTGTCAGATTGCGGCGCCCCTGGAGGAGGAAGACGGGGTTTTGGTGGGGAAGAATACCGTGGCCATCCAGCCGGGGAAATTGGACCGCTCCCCAACGGGGACGGGCTGTTCCGCCCGCATGGCTGTCCTGGCTGCCCGGGGGCATATCAAACCCGGGGATCGTTACATTGGGGAATCCGTCATCGGGTCTCGGTTCCATTGCCGTTATGAAAAAACGGCAATGGCCGGGGATTGGGATGCCATCATCCCCTCCATTTCAGGCCGGGCATGGGTGACGGGCACCCACCAGCACATGCTGGATCCGGAAGATCCCTGGCCCCAGGGATATAAGGTGGCCGATACCTGGCCCCGGATTTAATATCTGTCCATCCCGGATCCTTTTCCGGGATGGATTTACCCGAAGGGATACAAATTGTAAGGGGGAGCGGCACCTGGGTTAGAGGGTCTGGAGGCGATCCAGTTCCTGTTCCAATTCCTTGGCCTTTTCGGTTTCCCCCATTTCCTTGAGTTTCTCGGTCAGGGCCTTGATCTTTTCTTCCAGGAGGGGGAGGATTTTCTTTTCAAAGGTTTCACCGGCCTGTTTCCCCGAGGTCCTGAGCCGGGTTTCCAGTTCGGCCAGTTTTTCCTTCAGCCCCTGGTATTCCTCGGTGGCGGGGATGTTTTCCAGCTCCGAGAGCCAGGCCTTGGCCCGTTTTTCCACCTGGTCGAAAAAACCTTCAATGCGGCGGGCCGGACTGCGGTCTTCTCCCTGGATGTCACTGTCCTGGGCAATGGGGTTTCCCCCGGCCCGGTCCTGTTCAATGATCACGGCCGGACGATTTTTGTAACTGCCCACAAAGAAGCGGGAGTATTCCGTGGCGGTGTGGGTGAATTCCCGGGGGATTTCCAGGGTGACCCGGAATTGGCCCTTGGACGTGTATTCAACCTTGGAAACCCGGCCCACGGGGGTGTTTTTGAAGACCACGGGGGATGTGGCTTCCAAGCCGTTGATTTGGTTGAAGTGGATGGAAAAGCGATGGGCATTACATCCCATGAGGGTAAGGGCGGCCCCCAGTATCAGGGCCGTTAACATCGGGTGGATACGGGGGGCGATTTTCATCAGTTCAAGTCCTCGTTGTCTTTTTTGGGGACCGGCAGCTTGAGCACCGGTATGCCTTCCTTGGCCAGGGCCTTGTCGTCTTCGGTGGTGGTGGTTCCCCGGATGTTTCGCTGTTCCGAGGAGCCGTAGTGCATGTTCAGGGCCTCCTGGGCAAATTTATTCCCCACGTTTTCAAAATTGTTTTCCACAAATTTGGCCATTTTTTCCGAGTATTCGGCCATGGCTTCCTGGGAGGCGCGGATGGCCGGGGTGTCGGGGATGGTGGCCGTGGTCAGCCCCCCGGGCGTACCGGCCTGGGGGGCTGAGGTGGTTTTTATGGCAATGGGGTGGACCTTGCGGTCCACCGTGGTGCTGCTGCACACGGGGCATTGGAGCAGGCCCTGGGCCTGCTGGGCCTCCATGTCTTCCTTATCGTCGAACCAGCCTTCAAAGCTGTGGCCGTTATGGCATTCAAGATCATATATGACCATGGTTATCCTGCGTGGCCACCTTTCCTGGGTGGCTAAATGATTCGGTTCACACCGGTTGAAATATTATAACAATAGTCACCCATTTTCTCGTAGCTGGAAACCAGGGCGATAAAAAGAACGCCGGCATCCACGGAGCAATCGTTGTTCCGCAGGCGTTGGATATGATCATATCGCATATTTTCCCGCATCTGGTCAATGAGGTCTTCCTGGGCCAGGGCCTTTTTGTAGAAGCCGTCGGAATGCTCCGTAAGCTCGGCAATGATGAGCTGCATAAAGGCGTCCACCTGGTTGGCAATGTCCAGCAGATCCTTGCGGGCACCGGTGCTGAAGGTGAAGTCCGAGGCATAGACCTTTTCCATCATTTTGGAAACGTTTTCCATGCTGTCGCCCACCCGTTCGATGTTGTTGGTGATGCGCATGAGCTCGGAGATTTCCTTGGCCTGGTACTCGTTGACATCCCCCTGGTAAATGGTGGTCAAATACCGGATGATGATTTTCTGGCAGGCATCGATGTGTTCTTCCACCTCCTCCCGCTCCTTGAGGACCTCTTCATCCTTTTTATCCAGGCAGGCAGAGACCTTTTTCAGGTTCATGTGGACGAACTCGGCATGGCGGATGATTTCGCCCTTGACCTGGGTCAGGGCCCCGATGGGGGAATCGATGAACTGGGTATCGAATCTGGGCAGCCGGTAGCGGTCCTTGTCCTTTTTGTGTTTGGGAGAAAGGAATACGGCCACCTTGATGAGCTGGGGGAGGAAAATGAGGAAAAATCCTGCA
>JAKSBM010000827.1 GCA_022361135.1 Desulfobacterales bacterium
CAAAAAATCACATCATTTAAAATGACGTGGACGTAAAGCGTTCATATATTCCAAAGTAACGGTTTTGTGCACATTTTCGTCTATATCTTTTTTTCTGTGCCACCTATACTTCCTTTGGCCTGTTCATCGCCTTTTTGTTCTACAACCAGAACAGGCCCTTCAAAATCTCCACCGGCCTGTATCCCCTGCTGGGGGAACGGGTGAACGGTCTGGCCGGGAACCTCATCGATGCCCTTTGCATTTTTTCCATCGTGGCGGGCATCGGTACCTCCCTGGGGCTTGGGGCCATGCAGTTGGCCGGGGGCATCGGCTATGTTGCCGGTGGGGCCATGGGCTCGGTATTGACACTCTGGCTTGGCCTCATCGCCGCCATGGCCGTTTTCTACATCACCGCGGCCTGCACCGGTCTTCACAAGGGGATCAAGCTGATTTCCAACCTGAACGTTTACATTTATTTTGCCCTGCTCATCTGGGTTTTTCTCTTTGGACCCACCCTGTTTATCCTGAACAACACCAGCTCGGCCCTGGGGGATTACCTTTCCTCCCTGACCCGGCAATCCCTTTACCTGGAACCGGTGCTTCAGACCGGCTGGGTGGGCGGTTGGACCATCTTTTACTGGTCCTGGTGGCTGGCATTTTCCCCCATGGTGGGATTGTTCCTGGTGAAATTGGCCAAGGGGCGGACCATCAAGGAATTTGTCCTGGTGAATTTTTTCGCCCCCACACTCTTCGCCGTGGTCTGGTTTGGGATCTTCGGCAGCTCCGCCATCCACATGGAGCATGTGCTTGGCATTGAGCTGGCCAAGGAAATTTCCGAATTCGGCACCCAGGTGGCCCTGTTTGCCTTTTTGAAGAATCTGCCCCTGCCGTCCCTGTTGAATATCCTGGGTTTTCTGGCCATTGTTTTCTCCTTTGTGACCCTGGCCGAATCCATGACCCTGACCCTGGCCAACATGACGGCGGCGGAAAAGGCCAATTCAGATGCTCCCCGGGAGCAGGACGAACAGGATGCCCCCAATATCCTGAAGATTTTCTGGGGTGCCCTCATGGCCGGCATGGCCTTTGTCCTCCTCATGAGCGGGGGGTTGAAGTCCCTCCAGACCGCGGTTGTGGTCTGTGGCCTGCCCATCCTTCTCATGGGCCTGTGCATGATGGTGGGATACATTAAAAACATGAAGTCCGTTGGTGAGGATCATATCCTGAAATAAGCATTCTCACCGGGCATGGCCCCTGTGAAGGGCCATGGCTCAAACCAAAACAATTCGGGGAATTCCTGATTTTGACAAAAGTATGTAAAATCAGTTATTCCCCGATTGTTTTTTAGTGCTGAATATTTTAATTGAGATCATTCCCTGCGTTGAAATCGACGCAAAACTCCAATGCCGCCTCCGGATACTTCAACTTTTGCACCGGGGCGGCATTTTTATGTGGTGGACAGCATCTTTATCAATGTGAGGAATATGGATCATTGGTTTGCTTGTTGGGGAAAGTAATTTGCCAGGGCAACAGATGGGGTGTTGAAATTTCTAATAAGCGTTTCATTTACTTTAGGAAAAGATCCTGATATGAAAAGCCTAACTCTGGTTGCCACTCAAGGGATTCTGTTTATTGTCCAATGGGGCCTTTCCTTTCCTTCAATGGTCTAAATTTATAAAAAAACTCCCGTGGCCGTGTTATATGAAATGTTCAGACGCTGTGAACTGAAATGAATGAAGGGGATGGGGCAAAGGATCCCAAAACTTTGAATTGGCAGGTTCCACCACATCGACGGCAACCCGGTAATGGGGAAAGATTAATACGTCGCTTCTCACTATATTTCAATTTGTGATACGCAGTACTCAGATTCCTATTTTCACAGGATTTAATTGTTCCAGGTGGATTATGTATAGAATTACAGCCGTTTCCATTTGTGTCTTCATTTTAGCCATGGGCGGCGTTGCCTTTTCTTGGGAGAAAAAATCCCCGGAACTTGAAATTGCCGTCCATGAATTTTGTCCCTACATATGTGATCCTGCCAAGGAAAATGGAAAACATGGTTATGTGGTCGATTTGCTCCGCGCCATTTACGAACCAACCTTTTCCCTTCATTTTAACCGGGTGCCTTATGTCAGGGGAATTCTTCAGACCGAAAGCGGTCGTTTCCACGGTATGCCCATGCTCAATTCCTCCAGTTCCAAGAAAATGATTCTCAGCAGGGAACCCATCGGGATTTTGGTTCAGAATTTTTATGTTAAAAAAGGAAGTAATTGGAGATATCGGGGGATCCAATCTTTGAAAGGAATCGTTGTTGGTTCCACTCTGGGGTATAATTATTCTCCCGTGAGTCCCGAGTATGAAATCTACCAGCGTACCCACCGAAAAACCGGAGGGGTAGAATATGTCGGTGGGGTGAATGCCACCCTCATCAATCTGCGAAAAATTATGGCCGGAAGAATCACCACCTATAATGAATGTGCGGACCTGGTGGATTTTATCGTCATGAAAGAAGGCATTGCCCATGAGTTTGAGACTGCCGGCACATTGGGCATTGCCATGAATTATGTGGGATTTTCTCCCGAGCGGGCTGATGCAAAGGCACTTGCCGCCTTTTTTGACAGGAAAATTGTCCAGTTGAGGCAGTCCGGTGAACTATCCCGGATTCTAACCCCCTACGGGGTGACGGACTGGGGAAAGAAGAGCCCGTAAGGGTGAGTGGGGTAATTTTCGGTGCATTTCAAGCAACCGGCGGTACTGGTTGGCCCCAAGGAATATGGGGGAGTATTTCGGCCCGGAATGGATTCCGCCCCGCCATTTTGAATTCAGATTCCGTTTCCCTTTTGTTTTGAAGATTTAAAATCGGAAAAAACGGGTTAGTGACTGTGGCGGCCCGGGTTTGATATGGCACATTGTAAGGCCCCTGCGGGACGCGCATGGGAAAATATAAAAGGGGAGGCAGAACCTTGATGGGTGCTGCCTCCCCTTTAAGCGCTTTAGTTCGGTATGGCTATTTCGGGTTCAGGGTTATTTTCCCTTTCCCCCACGGCGGAGCATCTGCCCCAAGGCGGCCCGGGCAATGTTGGGGTTTTCCAGCAGGCGACGGCGGGAGTACCCCAGCCATTCCTTGCCGTAGGGGATATAGACCCTGAGGCGGTGGCCTTCGGATACGATGAGGTCCCTCAGTTCCGGGTCAATGCCCAAAAGCATCTGGAATTCGTATTGGTCCCGTTTGAGACCGAATTTTTTGATGAGTTTCTGGGCTTCGAAATAGAGGGTTTCGTCGTGGGTGGCAATGCCCACATAGGCGCCGAGTTCGAACATCCGTTCCAGCAACCGGACATAATTCCGGGTGATGAGATCGGGATCCTTCCAGGCCTGTTGCCGGTTCACGATGAAAATCCCTTTGACCAGTCTGAGGTTCAGGGGTTCATCCTTCATCAATTCCAGATGATCATAGGCATTTCTCATGTAGGATTGCAGGGCTGTGCCCACATGGCCGGGGAATTCCTTTCTCAGGGTCTGGTACATTTCAATGGTGGGTTCGTTGCAATCCACATCTTCCATGTCAATGCGGACAAAACCATTGAGTTCGGCAGCCTTGGCAACGATTTCCCGCATGTGATCCATGGCGTAGCCATAGTCCATGAGCAAGCCCATCTGGCTGGGTTTGACCGAAAGGTTGGCAGTGAGGTTTTTATCGTGGATGGTCTGGAGGATCCTCAGACATTCGTCCTTGAAGGGAACGGCCTGTTCCTTGCGGGTGATGTATTCCCCCAGGATGTCCAGGGTGGATTCCACTCCCTTGGAGGCCAGGTCCCGGCAAAGATCCACTGCATCCTGCAGGGTGTTGCCTGCCACGTAATCCTTGGCAAAGTGACGGACAATGGGTGAAGGGACATGCATGATGGTTTTGGAAACCGTGTAGTTGAATAGAGACATGATAGATCCTTATGTGAAGTTAATTGGGGTTAATTTATTCCTGGAGCCATTGGGTCTGCATTTTTTCCAATTGAACGGCAATGGATTCGGGCAAGGGATTCTTTGGCGGTTCTTCCATTAGGGCTTTGGTTTTATCGGCCAGGCGTTGGGCAAAGGGCTTTTCCACTGTGGTTCCCGGCGCTTGGGCCTTGGTCCGTTCAAAGAGTTCCGGATAGAGGACGCTTTTGAAGTTTTTCATGGTATGGGGTTCCATGAGGAAGGTGCCGCCGGGGCCAATTTTATCAATGAGATCCAGGGCCAGGCTTTCCGGGGTCACTTCAATGCCCTGGGTGAACTTTTTCACCATGGAAAGGATTTCCTGTCCCATGGTGAGGTGGGCCGGTGAAAGGGTGCTGCCGTGGTCCAGCCAGCAATGGGTATCGTGGACCAGACCGCCGCCGACCGTGGCCACCACCATATCCTGGATGCTGCCCTCGGCTGCAGCCTGGCAATCCACTTCCTTGGCGTCGGTGCAACCGGCGGTGCTGAAGAAGGGCAGTCCCAGTTTCTGGGCCAACTGGGCCATGCCCCCCACCATCATGGCCATTTCCACGGAGCCGTATGAAAAGACTGTGGTTTTCATATCCATCACTGTAATGAAGGAACCAAAGACAAAGGGAGCCCCCGGATTGATCGCCTGTTGCAATACCAGGCCGGACAGGGATTCGGCTGCGCCCATGACAATGCCCGAGGCCAGGGTGGCCGGGAAACTGCAGCCCAGCTGCATGCCGGAATAGTGGACAATGGGTATTCCATTTTCCGCGGCATAGATGTTTTTACCGGCCAGGTGGTCATCGTGGGTCAACGGGGAAATGGTGCAGTTCAGGGTGCCCATGATGGGTGCCTGCCGGTAGGCTTCTTCGCCGCCCTGGCAGAGCAGGGCCATTTTATGGATTTCCTCCAGACTCCTGTCGTCGTTGCAGGAGACGATCACCGGCTTGGTGCTGTGTTCCAGGGCGATTCGGGCCACGCAGCGGTCCACCACATTTTCCGGCATATCCCTGGAAATGCCCAGGGTCATGATCCAGTCGTAATTGTCCAGGGCTTCGCAGAGTTGGGTCATGGCAATGACATTGTCACTGGTGCATTCACTTAACTCCTGGGTGACCGGGTCGAGGTAATTGACGCAGTCAATGGTGGCACCGAAATAGGTGTTGGCACCTTCCACACTGATCTTCCTGGAGCCGTCCCGGTTGCCCAGAACCACTTTTTTGGGTGCGGTTTCAATGGCCTTTTCCACCAGGGCGGCTGGGATTCTCACCCGGTCCCCATCCACGGTGCAGCCTGCGGCCTTCATGATATCCTTGGCCTTGGCGTGGGTGATGCTGACTCCGGTTTTCTCAAGAACTTCAAGTACAGCATGGTGCAGGGTGGTCAACTGGACATCGTCCATGATTTTCATGGAAGGGACGAAACCGGTATCAGCTTTTGGGTGTGTCATGGTGTTTTCCTTTAAGTTTAAGAATGGATATCTATTGGGAGCATCAACCCTTGATGGTCGAAGCGGTTTGGGACAAGGTGAATCCGGGATCGTTTTCCCGGGCCAGGGCTTTAACAAATGCTGCGATCATCACCACCATGAGGAGCATGAAGGGGAAGGAAACCACAAAGGAAATGGACTGGACGGCCTTGAGTCCGCCCGCCAGAAGGAGCATGGCGGCAATGGTGGAACAGAGCAGCCCCCAGAAAATTTTCAGTCCGTTTTTAGGCTCCATGCTGCCCCCGGAGGTCATCATGCCCACCACAAAGGTGGCCGAGTCCGCAGAGGTGATGAAGAAAATGGAAACAATGATCATGGCCAAGAGGGAGAGCAGGCTTCCCATGGGCATGTGTTCGAAGAGGACAAAGATGGCTGAAGTTACGTCCTTGAAGGTGGCATCGGCTATCTGGGCGGTGCCGTTCATTTCCATAAAGATGGCCGATCCCCCCATGATGCTGAACCAGAGGGTGCAGAGCAGGGTGGGGGCCAGCAGGCAGCCAAAGACAAATTCCCGGATGGTACGTCCCCTGGAAATCCGGGCAATGAAGGCGCCCACAAAGGGTGCCCAGGTCAACCACCAGGCCCAGTAGAAAATGGTCCATGCACCCACCCAGTCGTATCCGCTATGGGCCTTGACTGCCCCGGAGTTATCAATGAAGAAACTCATATGGATGATGTTTTGAAAATAGTTGCCCAGGGCTTCGATGAAGGTGTGGAAAATATATTGGGTGGGGCCCAGGCAGAGAACCAGGAGCATGAGGCCGAAGGCCAAAAACATATTGGTGTTGGACAGGATTTTGATGCCCTTGTTAATGCCTGTGACCGCAGAGATAATGTAGAGCAGGGTGACAATGGCAATGATGGAAATGGAAACGGTGGTGGAAGAGGGGATGCCGTAGAGTTTTTCCAGGCCTGTGGATACCTGCATGGCGCCGAGGCCCAGGGATGTGGCCACGCCAAAGAGGGTCACCACCACGGCCAGGGTATCAATGGATTTTCCCAGGGCGCCTGTGATTAGTTTTTTACCCAGCAGGGGTTCCAGGGTCCAGGAGAGGAGGGCGGGGTTGCCCTTCCTGAACTGGGAGTAGGCCAGTAGCATGGCCACAACCGCATAGCAGGCCCAGGGGTGGAGCCCCCAGTGAAAGATGACGGTGCGCATGGAATGGGTGGCTGCCAGGGGGGTTTTGGGATCGGCAAAGGGAGGGCCTGCAAAATGGTAGATGGGTTCGGCCACGCCCCAGAAAACCAGGCCAATGCCCATGCCGGCGGCAAAGAGCATGGAAAACCAGGCAAAGAGACTGAATTCCGGGGTTTCATCGTCTTTACCCAAACGGATGTTTCCGTATTTACCCAGGGCCACGGCAAAACAGAAAAGGACAAACCCGGCCACACAGGTGAGATAGGTCCATCCAAAGTAACCGGTGAAAAATTTAAAGAGTTTGTCGCATCCGCCCTTGACCCCCTCGGAGGAGATTAATGTGGCAATGATGAAAACAGCGCTGC
>JAKSBM010000385.1 GCA_022361135.1 Desulfobacterales bacterium
CCGGATGTTCCCCGGACCCGCTCCAGGGATTCGGTGTCATGGGTCAAGGAAATCACCATGGATAGGTCGCCTTGGCTGAACAGGGCCTGTCGATCCAGACCAAAGGGCCGTGGGGTGTCGGCCAGATCGCCGGCACCCAGGGTGGGCATATTCCCCACACGCGCCAAAAGCGAACGCCCCGTTTGGGTCCGCTGCAATACGGCAATGGCTTGCTTCATGGCCAACATGGCTTGGACGGGATCTCCGTACGGTTGCCCCTGCCTGGTCATGAAATCAAGGGCATTTACAACCACCAGGACCTCATTCCCCAAGCCGGGTAGACGATAACCGAATAAATGCCCGGACTCCCCATCCAGGCGAAGGGCGCCCTGGGGAAGTTCCATGCGCCGTTGAACGGCTGTCCCGCGTCGGGCATCTTCAAAGGTCATGGGTGTTGCGGCAAGTTCACTGGATTGGGGAAGATCCCGAAGTAACGCTTCGGGATAATATTTGCCATTCCAGGTCATCCTGAAAGTCCCCGGCAAATCCAAATCCTCTCCACCGGTGTAGACATAAATATGATCCCGGGTTTCAATTTTTTGGGTGTATCCGGGAACGGCGTCGCCGGGTCGCCACTGGGCCGGAAGTCCCAACTCTTCCAAGGAAATATGACCCTGCCAGGTATCAAACCCGTTATTTCGGAATACGGCCTGGTCCGTGGGAACAAGGTCATTGGTGATATCCACGGCAAAAACCCGGGACAATTCCCGGGATAATCCATCGGTTTCCGTTGTCCATCCCTGGGCCCGACTCCGGTCCCTTAACTGGGATGCGGTGCGATACACCTCCCGAAACCAGCCCTCATCCTCCGAGGGAACCCGATCGTTTTCATCGAACAGATCCTCTTCGTTGTCGGCCAAATCCGTCACGAGCGCTGTCAACTGGGGCCGAACCCCAGGCAATGACCAATCCTCCATCCCAAGGAGCACACGGGATGTCTTCACGAATTCAAAGGCCGTTGAAACATAATTGTCCGGAAACGACATCCCCTCAATCAAAGGATCCAGGGCTTCACTTTCCACACCGTCGAACCAATTTTCAAAGGAATTGGCCATCTGGGTAATGGGCTGGATTTCCTTTCGGTATTCCACGCCGACATAATAGGCCCCGTCCTTCTCCACAATGCTGCGCCGGGAATCGGGGGTGGCATGGGAAATGTTCAAATACCGCCCACTGCCATCCCCTATGCGAACCAATGTGGAGTTACTATGGGCATTGACGCCCAGGGGCACACGACCGGTTTCCCGTCGCAGGGCTGTGGTTCGATCCAGGACATTCTCCATCCGCTGCCATGCCTCGGAATCGTCACCGGACGGGACCAGCCGCTTCTCCAGCATGTTTCGCAAGACCTCCTGGTTTCCCACATCCTGGAACCAGCCATGGAGCTGCTCGGCCTGGGCATCGGACAGGACGGACATGACCACATCTTCCGGGGCAAAACGGAAAATCACACTGTGCTTGAACTTGTTTTCCACCATGTCGCCCACCACCACCCGGGCCATTTCCGAAAAAACAAGATGCAGGGCAAAGGATTTCATTTCCGGCGTCATTTCGATGCCGTGGGCTCTCCAGGAGGAGGCAAGCAAGTCGGCCCCACGCTTCAGCAATTTAATGGACTGGGAACGGAAGGCGTTGAAATGGCGATCTTCGATCTTTAGGGATTCAAGAAATGCATCGGTATAAAGGTTTCCATAGGGTACCAAAGCCGTGGCTTGCCCCCCGTAGGCGACATCATCGGTGCTGTACCCCGGATAAACCTGAACGGTGATATCGTTGAGATCCACCTGATTGGCTTCTTTAAGCACATAGCGTTCCCCCCGCTTGCCCAAAAGCGCCACCACCTCCCGGTTATAATTCCGAATCAATTCCCGGATCCCCAGGGTTTCCCCCTGGTTCAATGCCTTGAATTGCTTCATCAGGATATCCTTGGCGTGGTAAAGCTCGGGGGAATAGTATTCATTGGTTTTCAGGGGAGCCAGGATCAATTCGGGCAAGGGGAAAAAACGGGAACCGGCTTCCCCCGGCCGCCCCACCACACCCAGATCTATTTCCAGCTTTAACACGGGAAGGCCCAATTCCTTGGCTGCGGTGTAGCCCAAAAGTGTGCGACTCCCGAATTCCCTTCCACTTAAACTGTTCAAGCGGGTGTAAAATACCTCATACTCAAACCCAATGCGATCCACTTGGTCCGCCTGGATAATTTCAACCCGATCTCTGCCGTCTCCGATGCCCATGGCATGGGAAACATCCCAGGCAATACGACCGGCATTTACAAGGGAATCATCGGTAAGATTA
Organism: Desulfobacterales bacterium; assembly: GCA_022361135.1. The sequence goes on from JAKSBM010000385.1 coordinate 2,335, forward strand.
CCAGAACCGGCCTGGGCAGAGAGAAACAGTCCACTCAGCAAACTTGGGGTCACTTCAAGGTTGGTACCAACAGGGTTGTATCCGCTCAGCGAGATGACAGAGACACTGCTCTCCCCGGTCCCAAGGGCCTGGTTAACCCGATAAACCGAGGTAACGGCCTCGGGCCGAACTTGGTCTGGATTCAAATAGATGACCACACCGGTATTTTCCGGCAGGGCTGCTGCCGGATCGGACAGGGCCCCCAGGGCCCCAAGCCCCAAAGCGTCCCCAACACTGGTAGGACGCAGGCTGGGGGAAAGGCTGCCCCGGTTCAAAAAAGAACTGACCACCCCCTGGCCTGTCTCGGTTATGGATCCCACGGCACGGGCATAGGTGGGAGTGAACCCATTGATGATTCGGACGACTTGATCCACCCGACTCTGGGCGGCCTCTTCACCAATCTCATCAATCAAGGCCTCCGGCACCACAAAGGTGACCACCTGACCGGTGAATAAACTGAATGAAGGTTGAATAATTCGATCTCGTGCCATGGGCACCTCCTTGCCCCTACCTTCTCCAGATAGGGTTGGATACCCGATTGGTATCCATTGTTCGGCATTTTATTACTCCATGCCAAGGGCATATTTCCTATGCCAACTTCCCGTTAAAGGCAGAATCGGTCCCAAAAAAAGTTTGGCCGATTTCCGGTGAAGCATTCCAAACTCAACAATCAAGGCCAAAAATCAAAGGTTAAAATGGGAGAATTCATGTGCAAGGGGGTACAGCAGAATCAGGGGAGTCGCCACCCGGTTGGATCTGGCCCAACCCGGAACAAAGGCATTTTTGTTATTTTCAATCTTATAATGTGATACATTTCTTTCATTTTTTCAACAAAAGCTAAACAAATTAGCTCCAACATACTATGTTTTTTTATTTTTCCGTTACAAAATACCAGCCCGACGGGGCAGATTATCCACTGCCGGAATGGGTCCATGCAGAGGATGACAACCCCATGAGCACATTGTTGTCGGCCACATCCTGGACCGAATCCACTTCAATGCCGTTGTCCGCGGCAAACTGGGCCATGGCATCCACCAATTGGGCGGCGGCATTGGCCGTGAGTACGGAACCGTCGGAGAGTTGAATCTCCTCAATGGCCCCGTCATCGGACAGGCCGTTATCCACGGTGAGGATATCCTCCCCGGCTCCTATGAGCAGATC
>JAKSBM010000717.1 GCA_022361135.1 Desulfobacterales bacterium
CTCATTGAAATGGATACCGACGAATAGTCAGGATCTGTTTACCCTAGCCGATGGGAGGAAACATGGGAAACACCGACCATTATGTCATCATTGGAAACGGACCGGCCGGCAACAAGGCCGCACTCACCCTGAGGGAGAAAGATCCCCAAGCCCGGGTGACCCTGGTTTCCGATGAAAACATCCCCTTTTACTATAAACCCCGCCTCACCGGATACATCACCGGGGATTTGCCCGAATCCGCACTCATGGTTCGGAACAATGAATTCTATGCCGACCATGACATCCGCCTCCGCCTGGGACAGCAGGTGGAGCGGATTCTGCCCCTGGAAAAGAAAATCGTTTTTCAGCACATGGAGGATGTCCAGTACAGCCAATTGATCATTGCTTCGGGCTCCCGGGCCCGGCTGTTGCCCTCCATGTCAAACTATGCCCATTGCCTCTCCTTTGTCACCGCATACGACGAGGTGGTGGAGCTGCGGGACAAGATCCGGTCGGGAAATGATTTTTTCATCTTCGGCGGGGACCTGGTGGGATTCAAATTTTTAAAGATGCTTAGGGCCATGTCCAAGAACGTGACCCTCATGGTTTATCCCCACGCCTTTTGGCCCTTTAATCTCACCGATGAGATGATGGATGCCATTGTGAGCCGCCTCCACGACACCGGCGCCCAGGTCATTGTCCAGGATGACATTGACACCATTATCCACGACAAGGACCATTACCTGGTCACCACCAGTCAGGGGCGCAAGGCCGAGGTGGACATGGTTTTTTCCTTCAACGGTCTCATTCCCAGGGTGGAATTTGCCCGGGGCTGCGGACTGGACATCGACCGGGGTATCCTGGTGGATGAATACATGAAAACCTGTCTGCCCGATATCTATGCCTGCGGCTCCTGCGCCCAGATTTACAACCCCCAGCTCAACGCCTATACCACCTCCATCGGCTGGCCCAATGCCGAGGTCCAGGGCCGGGTGGCGGCCTTGAATGTCCTGGGGGGCCAGCGGCGGATCAAGTCTGCCGGCCGCAAATACTTTGACCTGGAAGGGGTTCGGATCAAAACCACCTGGTGGGAAGACTTTGACACCGGTAATGACAACCAAATTTAGGATTGGAGTCCATGAAAGAGATTAATATCGTCATTGAAATCTGTGGAAGTGCCGGTGAAGGGACCATTTCCGCCGGGGAGATTCTCAGCCGATTCATGAGCAGCCAGGGGCTGGAGATCATGTCCTTTGACGCCTATCCCGCCGAAATCCGGGGCTTTGGTAAATGCGTAGCCCATACCCGGATTTCATCCAGTCCCATTTATTCCCCCGGGAAACTGGCCGATGTGCTCATTGCGTTGAACGACGGCCATTCCATCACCCAGCTCTCCGCCTTGAAGCCCGACGGCATCCTCATCTACGACAGCCAGCCGGCCAAGGCCCATGAAGAGGACAAGAGTGTCCTGGGCTGGGCTCCCCCCGGCGTCACCGCCTTTGGTGTTCCCCTGACCATGTTGGCCCAGAAGGCCGCTGGCAATGCCCGGGGACGGAACATGGTTGCCCTGGGGGCCATCTCCGCCCTTTTTAATCTGGACAAGGACGGCTTTTGCGAATCCATCAAGGCCCGGTATGCCAAAAAGAAACAAATCGTCATCGATTCCAATGTGAATTCATTTTTGGAGGGGTATGCCTACGGCGGGGAGCATTTTGAGGTCAACTCCGATTATGGATTTGACGGCAGAACCGCCCAGGCACCGGACCAGGAAAACTGGATCACCAACGGCAACCAACTGGTGGCAAGGGCAGCATTGGCTGCGGACCTCAAGTTTTTTGCCGGCTATCCCATCACCCCGGCCACAAAAATCATGGAAATCCTCAGTAAGGAATTGCCCTCACACGGGGGAACCCTGCTCCAGACCGAGGATGAAATCTCAGCCATTGGTGCGGTGATCGGGGCCGGATTCGGCGGGGTCCGGGCCATGACCGGAACCTCGGGACCTGGATTGGCCCTGATGACCGAATTCCAGGGGCTCTCGGTCATGGCCGAGGTGCCGGCGGTGATCGTTAATTCCCAACGGGGCGGTCCCTCCACCGGCATTCCCACCAAAAACGAGCAAAGCGATTACAATGCCGCAGTTATGGGGGGCACCGGAGATTGTCCCCGGGTGGTGCTGGCCCCCACGGATACGCGATCCTGTTACGAGGCAACGGTGCTGGCCCTTTATATTGCTGAAAAATACCAGACCCTGGTCATCCTGCTCCTGGATTTTTTCCTCTCCAATTCCATTCGGAATATTCTGCCCCCGGAAAAACCCTCCCAGGAATACCTCAAGGCCAATGTGGCCCCGGCCCCGGAGGAACTCAAGGAATACCGGCGCTATCGCATCACCGAGGACGGCATTTCCCCGAGAACCATCCCCGGCAGCCCGGGGGGAATGTATTTTTCCACGGGATTGGAGCACGATGAGATGGGCCGTCCCGATTACAGTGAAAAGGGACATCTGGCCATGACGGAAAAACGGTTCCGCAAACACCGCTCCGTGCTCAAGGAAGCCCCGCCCGTGAATGTGAAGGGGCTGGAGGACGGCCCCGTGGACATCGGGGTGATTTCCTGGGGCTCTTCGGCCGGGGCCGCAGAAGAGGCGGTGATGTTCGCCCGGAAGGAGGGGATTTCCGCTGCGGTTTTTTCCTCGGTCATGCTTTCCCCCTTTCCCGATGATGCATTGAAATCCTTTGCAGACCAGTGCAAAACCCTTTTGGTCCCGGAAATGAACTACGGGGGCCAATTTGCAGATCAAGCCGCCAAGGTGGTCCAACGTCCGGTGGAGCGGTTGAATTTCATCACCGGTAAACCCATGGCTTCGGAAGATATTCTTGAGAAAATGAGGGAGATGTAATGGAGCATATCAAATCAGAATACCTGGATGAAAAGCTGGAGCAGGTCCGTTCCAAGGATTTTTTGAAGTATCGATCCGGTGATTTCCCCACCTGGTGCCCGGGCTGTGGATATTTCGGTATCATGGATGCCTTTTACAAAGCATGCCAGGAGTTGGAACTGCGCCATGAGAACATCTGCACCGTTTCCGGCATTGGTTGTTCCGGGCGAACCCCGATTTTTATCAACTCCTATGGATTCCACACCCTCCACGGCAGATCCATCCCCGTGGCCTCGGGCCTGAAGCTGGCCCGGGAGGATCTCACGGTCTTTGCCGTGGCCGGTGACGGGGATGCCCTGGGCATCGGCGGGGGACACCTTCCCCACGTGGCCCGGAAGAACATCGACATCACCTTTATCCTGTTTGACAATTCCATCTATGGGTTGACCAAGGGCCAGTCCTCCTCCACCACCCCCTTTAAAATGGCCACCAATTCACATCCCGTGGGCAATCCGGACAATCCCCTGGATCCCATTCGCCTCCTTCTGGCCTATGGGGCCTCCTTTGTGGCCCGGGGATTTGCCGGGGATCCCGAAGGGATGAAGGAAATCATCAAGCAGGGGACCCTCCATAAGGGATTTAGTTTCATCCAGATCCTCACCCCCTGCGTCACCTTTGACAAGTCCCACCGGACTTGGAAAAATTTGAAGGAAAACGTCCATGAACTGGAAATCCATTCCGACATCGGAAATCTGGAGGCTGCAGTTCGGGCGTCGGAGAACAACCCCAACGGGGTCGGTATCTTTTACTGGGACAAGGAGCGTCCCAGCTACCAGGATACCTTGAGGGCCCTGAATAACTGAAAGAAGTCAGCATGTCAGAAGCAGGCCATACCCAGGACAGCGTCCACGGACCGGACATGAAATCCCGGTTGGCGCTCCTGGGACAGATTTCCCGTCAAGTCATCCATGGGAAAACTTCCCATGAAATCATTCCAACAACCCTTGGGCAATTGATGCGTTTTTACCCGGCCTGCCGGGCCGGATACGGGGTGCTCATGCCGGGTGCCCCCCATTTTTGCGTGGAATATTGCCGGGGCAATCCCGGGGTTGCCGACCTCCAGGGCAGGAAACTCAACCTGAAACGGGTGAAGTCCCATTTCGCGGTAACGGAAAACGGATTTTCCGTCCGGGTGGTGGACGACATTGCCCGGGCACCGGAACGAGAGGCCCTGGCCCCCCTTATCCAGGGGGATAACATCACCGCCTATGTCATGGTCCCCCTCCATCAGTCCCATCTTCCCCTGGGGATACTTTTTGTTTACACCGACCAGGTCATGGAATGGGCCCACGAAGATGTGGCCTTTCTCCGGCAGGTGGGCGACTCGCTGGCCATTGCCCTGGGGGAGCGGGAAGGGAAGCGAAAGGTGGCTGCCCAGGAAGAGTTTTTGGGCCATATCTTTGACGGGGTGGACATGGGCGTATTTGCCCTGCGCCATACCCGGTCGGGCCATTGGCTTTTCGAAACCGCCAACCAGCGGTTTAAGGAGGCCAAATCCATTGGCCGCCAACGGGTGGAGGAGGTCCGCCTTGAAACCCTGCTGGGCGGGGTGCCCGAGGATGAACTGCTTCGTTTCAAAGGACAATTGGACGTATGTCTCAGGGCCGGGGAAACCCTGCAATTCGAAGAACAGACCCTGGTGGCGGGAAAGCCCCAGCACTGGCTCACCCGCCTGACCCCCATTGCCCACCAGGGCGGGGGGACCCGTGTCATCGGCGCCACCACGGATATCACGGAGCAGAAGATGGTGGAGGCGGCCCTGCAGCAGAGCGAGTGCCGGCTCAATGAAGCCCAACGCATTGCCGGTCTGGGGGACTTTGAACGTGACCTGGACGGTCGCGTGGTGTCCGGTTCCGACCAGTTCCATGCCATGTTCCATGGGGGGCAGAAAAACGGGCAGGATGGCTTGAACTTGGTCCATCCCAAGGATCGCAAGGGTCTCAAACGCCATTGGAAGCGGGCCCTGGCTTCGGGGTCGGATTATGAAACCGAATACCGGATCCAGGATGGAGAGGGACGGGAGCGGGTGTTCAAGGAGATCGGGGAGGTCCGGCTCAATGACAAGGGGGACCCCGTAAAAATTTCAGGCATCATCCAGGACATCAGCGAAAAAAAAGCATTCCGGGATGAAATCGAACTGGCCCGAAAGGTATTTGACAATGCCGTTGAAGGGGTGGTGGTCACCGATGCCGAAGGGACCATTCAATTTGTGAACAAGGGCTTTACCCTGATCACGGGATATACCTTTGAAGAGGCCGTGGGGGAAAATCCCCGGATCCTGAAATCCAATCGACACGGCCAGGATTTCTACCGGAAGATGTGGGATGATCTGGAGCTTTTGGGCCAATGGTCCGGTGAAATCTGGAACCGGCGTAAGGATGGGCAAGCCTACCCCGAATGGCTCACCATTACGGCCATCCGGGATAAGACCGGCCAACCCGTCCGTTATATTTCCGTCTTTAACGATTTGTCGGACATCCGGGAACGGGAGGAGAAAATCCACTTCCAGGCCAATTACGATGCCCTCACCGGTTTGCCCAACCGGACCCTGCTCAAGGATCGGCTCCAACTTGCCTTGAACCGAGCCAGCCGGGAGGGGAAGGGCCTGTCACTGATCCTTTTGGACATGGATGATTTTAAAAATGTGAATGAATCCCTGGGCCATGTCCAGGGGGATGTCCTTCTTCAAAAGGTGGCCCGCAGGCTCCAGGGTTGTGTCCGGGAGCAGGATACCGTGGCCCGGTATGGGGGGGACGAGTTCATGATCCTCATTCCGGATACGGATAAGGCCGAGGTGATCATGCAGATCATTGAGCGGATCCTCAAATCCCTGGAACCTTCCTTTACCATCGAAGGGCGGGAATTTTTCATGACCGTGAGCATCGGCATCACCACCTCCCCCGATGACGGGGAAAATCTGGACACCCTCATTGCCAATGCCGACATGGCCATGTACCGGGCCAAGGAAGGGGGGAAGCGGCGGTATGGTTTCTTTACCCCGGACCTCAACCAGAAGGTCAACCGGCGGTTTGAGTTGGAGGCCGATTTAAGAAAGGCCCTGAACCGGACGGAATTTGTCCTCTATTACCAGCCCAAGATAGATATGTTCACCCATCGCATTGCCGGGGCCGAAGCCCTGGTTCGATGGCGCCACCAGGAAAAGGGTCTGGTCCCGCCCGGGGATTTCATCCCCCTGTCCGAAGAGACCGGGCTGGTGATCCCCATGGGGGAATGGATCCTCCACAGGGCCTGTGAAACCGCCCGGGTCTGGTCCGATCACCTGGGCTATCCCTTCCGGGTGGCCGTGAATATATCCCCCCGCCAGGTTACGGATTCCGATCTGGTTTCCCTGGTGGATGACCTATTGAGTGAAAACGGCATTGAACCGGCCAACCTGGAACTGGAGATTACGGAAAGTGCGGTCATGGTGGATGTGGACCGGGCCAAGGATATGTTCCACTCCCTCCACGACATGGGGGTCCACATCAGTGTGGATGATTTTGGTACGGGATTTTCTTCCCTTTCCTATCTCCGCCTCTTCCCCATTGATTCCTTGAAAATAGATAAGAGCTTCATCGATGATATTCCCGGTGATCCCGATTCCAACACCATGGTGAGCACCATTATTTCCATGGCCGAGCACCTCAACCTTAAAACCATTGCAGAGGGGGTGGAAACCCGGGACCAGCTGGATTTCCTTAAGGGCCAGAAATGTGACCAGATCCAGGGGTATTATTTTTCCCCGCCGGTTCCCGAGGATGAATTTTTCCAGGCACTGAAGGAGGATAAGCTACCTTAAAATCTATAATCGGCGCCGGGTGCCACCCACCATAAATACGGGGGGCAGGGAGATTGATTTTCCCTGCCCCCTTTTTATGTTGATTTTGGAGGAGGGGCGATGGTGGGGGGGGCGCGAAATCCGGATTATGGGGCGGATTCCGGCAGATATTTTCAAGTTATCTTTTTAAAATAGTGTGAAATGGGCTATGGTGGGCCCTTGGCTTGGATATTTCAGGAATTCTCGGGCGAACTCAAATCACAAGGAAAACCTCCATGGGCGGACTCTTAAGCAGGTTGGGAAAATTCATTTATTATGTCATGGGCTGGACCTATGACCCTTTGCCGGAATATTGGGAACCCAAAAGTGTGGTCATCGGATTTCCCCACACCCAGAACATGGATACGGTGAGGGCCCTTACCTACATCAAGGTGGTTGGACTCAATGCCCGCCTCCTGGTCAAGTCCGGTTGGTTTTTCTTCCCCATGAATATCCTGCTCAAATCCCTGGGTGGTCTTCCGGTTCAAAGGAACAAAGCCAGCGGATTCGTGGATGCGGTGGTGCCGGAATTTGAAAAGCGGGATGAGTTGGTCATTGCCATGGTCCCGGAGGGGACACGGAAAACCGTGCCCACCATCCGCACCGGATTCTGGCACATTGCCAAGGGGGCCAATGTCCCCATTGTCTGCTGGTACCTGGACAACGGGACCAAGCGAACCCGATGGGTGGGGAAAATCCATCCCGGGGAAAGCCTGGAAGAGGACATGGTGAAACTCCAGGCCATTTACCAGGCCGCCGGGTTTACCATTCCATACCAGCCTTCCCTGCAAACCGACTAGGACGGATTTGAAAAGGTTCAGGGTTTGGGCTGATCCATGGTTGAATGCAAAACCCGGGGAAGGAGCCATGCCGCGGACCAAGGGATAGTTGATCCCCATGCAGATACGGCATCCATTGCCGGATTCCATGTTCCATTGCCCCTGACCCTGGGTGAAAAGATCCATGGGAACAAGGGCTTTTTCAAATATCGGTGGGGACCCACGGGCCTCGTATTGACCCTGGTTTCATTTGCTTTATAATGGGCCAATGTCATTACGTAAGCTTGAACAGATAAAACAATTTCACAGCCTGCCCGAGGATCGGCGCCAATGGCTGGCCCATGTAGCGGAATCCCATGGTTTTTCCATGCAGCAATTGCGGCTGATGGTGGAATACAGCCTGGACCTGGTCTGCTGGGACCAGGGAAGCCTGGAGCCGTTTTATGCCCCACGGGAGGTGGAACACCTCACCGGGAAACAGGCTCCGGCCAGGATTTTCAAACAGCTCCAGGATGGATACGAAGGGGTGAAAAATGGGCTGAAAGCCTACCCTTCCCCTGACCAGGGAAGGTTTACCGCCGCCGAAGGAAAGTTCCCCCGGGAACAGATGGTGGAAACCGATCTCAAGGGGGCCATCATGGGGAAGTGTCCCGTGGCCTCGGAAAAGACCCGCTGCTGCAATCTCAACACCCTGGATGCGGTGCAGCAATGCGGCTTTGATTGCAGCTATTGCTCCATCCAATCCTTTTACCATGGAAACCAGGTGCGGTTTGTCCGGGATCTGGCCCAACATCTGGAGGGGCTGGAATTGGATAAGGAGACCCCCATGCACATCGGGACCGGGCAATCCTCGGATTCCCTGATGTGGGGAAATCGTTTCGGCCTGCTGGACAACCTGACCCGCTTTGCCCAAAGGCATCCCAACGTGGTCCTGGAGATGAAATCCAAGAGCAGCCGCATTGATTATTTCATTGAAACCCCCCCACCTGCCAATATGGTCTTTACCTGGTCCCTGAATCCACCGGAGGTCATTGCCGCCGAGGAAAAGGGCACCGCCCCCTTGGAAAAGCGTTTGGAAAGCGCCCGCCGCCTGGCGGACCAAGGTGTGCCCGTGGGCTTCCATTTCCATCCCATGGTCTGGTACCAGGGGTGGGAAACCGCTTACCGGTCCATTGTCTCCCAGTTGGAGTCCATGTTCAGCCCCCGGGAGGTGGTCATGGTTTCCATGGGAACCCTTACCTTTATCAAGCCGGTCATGAAGCGAATCCGTGAGCGCATGGCCAAGACCTCCATCCTACAGATGCCCATGGAAGAGTGTGCCGGGAAGCTCAGCTACCCCTTTGAAATTAAAAAACAATTGTTTTCACACCTCTACCGGGGATTTTCCAAGGCATGGCAGGATTCGGTTTTCTTTTACATGTGCATGGAAGACATTGCCCTTTGGGAGCCGGTGTTTGGCCGGTCCTATGGGACCAATGAAGCCTTTGAACAGGATATGCTCCAGACCTACATGGAGAAAATCCAGGCCCTGGGCCGGGATTCGTCTTCTTGAGTTTCGGGTGTTTCGGATAATTCAGGGTTTTGGCGTGGGGAAATTTGGGGTTGCTTGTTCCTGGCCGTGTCGGCCGTATCCGGGATAGGGTGATTCCCAGACAAGGTTTCCATTGAACGGGTTCGAAAATCATTCAGGGAAGAATCATATTCCCTGCCATTGAACGGGTTTTTGGGGTGGATCAAAACGTAAGCCGTGGGGCAGGCCCTTCGGTGTTTCCAAACATATTGGTGAGAACCGCTATATATGAATGCCGGTTCAGGAGTGTTTCCTGAACCGGCATTTTTGTTTTTAAGGGGGATGTTTGCTTTGGGACGGGGTATCCCGAATATTGTCAGATCATATTCGGGCTAGGCCGGTTCCGATCGAATCAGTCGCAGGGCATCCAGCCGGAGGTCGGCCGTGGCCAGCTTGTCTTTGGTGGCCTGCCATTCCCGGGCGGCGGATTCCAATTCTTCGTCCCGGATATTGGGATTCTTTTCCTTCAGTGCCCCCAGCCGTTTGAGTTCGGTTCCCAGGGTGGCGTCGATCTCTTTTTCTGCTTTTTCCTTCAGTGCCTTGGCCGCCTTCTGGGCCAGGTTCTGGCAGGTATCCAGGAGGTCGGGGATCATTTCCCGGGTGACTTCGATCATTTCCTTGACCCAGGCGGGGTTGTCCGGGGTGATTCGGCTTTCCAATTCATCCATGTCCAAGCTCTGGGAGAGGTTCTGGCCCAGGTGGTTCACCAGGATGCGGATGGGGGTGTCCGGGAGGAAGCGTTCCATGGCGGCCTGGGGGGCTCCCTGGGTTTCCAAAAGGAAGAGGGCTTCCAGGTAAAGGCCGGGTTCACCCTCCACCTTGGCCACGCTGCAATCCCCGGTGCCGTGGGTGAGGAAGAATTCCATGACCTGGGCCACAAAGGGGTGATCCCAGTTGAAAAAGGCAATGTCCTCCCGGGCAATGGCCGTGGCCCGGTCAAATGTGAAGACCCGGGCATTGGGGGGGAGGGCGGGGAAGGCGTCATCCGGTGTGGTCTCGGCGGTGAGGCCGTGGAGGTGATCGTCCACGGCATCCAGGGAGAAGAGGTAATGGTCCATGAGCCGGGTCATGAGATCCTTTAACCCGGGATGGGCATCGACGTCTTCAATGGTTTCGATCAATTCCTTGGCCGGCCCCCACTGGAAGGAGTTGAGTTCCAGAAGGATGTTTTTGCCCTGGCTCAATTCCTGGTCCAGGGCCTTGCAATGGGCCCGGGTGGCTTGGGCCAATTGGTCCATGGCCTCGGCCCCGGCCGGGTCACCGGACTGGGCCCTTTGGATCAGTTCCCGGATACGGGATTCAAAGGCGGTGTAAACGGCGTGGAGGCCGTTGACATTCTTCCTGAACAGGTCAATGCCTTCATGGTACCAGCGGGCCAGGATTTCCTGGGCACTTCCCTTGACATGGGGGACATGGATGTGGATGTCCTCCTTCTGGCCGATGCGGTCCACCCGACCGATGCGCTGCTCCAGAAGTTCCGGGTTGGAGGGGAGGTCGAAGAGGAAGAGGTGGTGGACAAATTGGAAATTCCGCCCCTCGCTGCCGATTTCCGAACAGATGAGGAGGCGTGCACCATCTTCCCGGGCAAACCAGGCCGCGGCCCGGTCCCGTTGCATCAGGGTCATGGTTTCGTCGAACCGTGCCGTTTCCATGGCACCGTGGTTCTGGAGGGCGGTTTCCAGGGCTGCGGCCTTCTCCTTGGTGTTGCAGATGACCAGGATCTTTTCCGGGGCAATGGATTTGGCCAGCTTCCAGAGGCAGGCCACCCGGGGATCCCTTTCCAGGGATTTGGCGGAAATTCGGGTGGAATCTTTGAATTCATCGGCCAGGGCCTTGCGCTGGGTGTCATTCCCGTCCAGGGGCATGGGATTGGGCAGCCGTACCGGGAAACCTTTGATGGCGGCCCGGGTATTTCTGAAAATGACCCGGCCCGGCCCATAGGTGTCCAGCAGCAAACTGGGATCCTTGCCTTCCCTGACCAGTGTTTCCACTTCACGGGCGGTTCGGCCGTAGGATTTTGACTCTTCCTGGAAGCTTTCCAAATCGTAGTATCGATCCGGATCCAGGAGGGAAAGCTGGGCAAAGTGGGGTTCCTGTCCCATCTGTTCCGGGGTGGCCGACAGGAGGAGGAGGCCTTCGGTTTCCCGGGCCAGGGCCTGCATATAGTTATAAAAGCCGGGATGGTCCAGGATGTGGTGGGCTTCGTCCATGATCACCAAATCCCAGCCCGCGGCCAGGATCTGGGCCCCGTGGGGGGTATTCCCCTGGAGGAGGGACTGGGCAATGATCCCGTGCTGGGCGTCAAAGAAGGGGTTGTGATCCGGGTCGGTGATCGGGGTTTCCCGGTTA
>JAKSBM010000879.1 GCA_022361135.1 Desulfobacterales bacterium
AATGTCGGCGCAGGCATCGTAGATATAGGGAGCCAGGGGATCCACATCCATGGATGTTTCCCAGGGGGGTGGGGCCGTGCCCCCATCACTCCCGGATATGGGGGCAAGATCATCCGGCAGATCCAGAATCTGCCCCTCCCCCTTACAGGTCACCCCCCGGAGCATGGCCCCGATGTATTCCACAAAAACCACGGCCCCACCCTGGTCCCGGGCCGTGAACCGGACCACGGCATGGGTACCGGCCCGGTGGGGGAGGATGGCGGAAATCACCCCGTCGATGGTGAGTTCATCCCCGGGCCGGACCAAGCGGTGGAGGATGAGGTGCTCGGAATAATGGACCTGGGTGAAGAGGACCTCCCGGGGAAATTCCGGGGCCTGGATAAATTCCCCCAGCCGGGAAATCATGGGCCAGGTCAGGGTCACCGGAAAAATCGGCGGAGCAACCAGTCCCTGGGGCTGGGTATCATCAAAATAAAGGGGATTATCCTCCCCAATGCCTGCGGCATAGGCCGTGGTTTTCCGCCAGGGCACGGAAACGGCATGGGGGGACAGGGGGGTTCCAATGAGTCGGGCATCCAATTCCACGGGCAATACTCCGGCAAAATGGTCAATTTTTTTCAACAATGGGTTCGGACAAGGATATAGCTACATCATAGATAATCCCCGTTGTCAAAAGATTTATCCCCCATTGGGGGGATGTACATGGCTCCATTTCCGGGTATAAGGGAGAATAAACCCCAAACCGGAGGCCCACATGGACACGCAAAATCCAACCCTTACCAACTTAATCAATCTGGCACTGGAGCTGGGCGCCACCCATGCCGCCCCATTGGCATCCGCCGCCATTCGAACCCGGGCGGAGCTGGCCCAATCCTGTACCACCTGCCCCAACCACGGCAGCTCTCAAGGCTGTCCCCCCCACCCCGGCCCCCCGGAGTTTGAACGCTGGAAAGGGGAGTACCCCACGGCATTGGCCGTAAAGATGGAAGTTCCCATGGAGATCCTCCTCTCCCACCAGGGGCGGGAAATCTATTCCCACCTCCACATCCTCATGGCCCAATTGGAAATCCGGGCCCTGGAAAACGGCATTCCCCGGGCCCGGGCCTTTGCCTCGGGGGGATGCAAGGACCTGTTCTGCGGGGATCACCCCAATTGCGCCGCCCTGAACAGCGGCCATTGCCGCCATCCGGAGAAAACCCGCCCCTCCATGTCCGGCTACGGGGTGGATGTGGCCCACCTCCTTCACCTGGCCGGCTGGCAGGATGAAACCCAGGGGTTGCCCGATGATAAGGCTCCCATGGGCTTTGCCTGCGGCCTCCTCCTCATGGCCCTTTAATTTCCATGGCGATTCCCAAAAATATGTTCCCATAAAATGGGATGGGTTTGCGATTAACCTATTATGTGTTGCGATCAATTGATTAAACTTAAAGCTTCTCCATAACCTATTAACCCGGCAACGATTAACAGCATCGCTGGATTTCAAAATTTGCAATTTATTCAAGGCGTTCATAGATGCTGGATTCGCCTATTTAATTGCCGGTTTAATATGTAAAATTTGCCAATCACGCCTGGAGGAATAGGGGATGACAGTGGAATCTTCCTCCCCGTCATCGCCGGGTAGGGAGAACCCCCTTCCAATCAAATGGAAACATGATTTTGAAAATCACCATAAACCCATCCAGGGTTCAGACAAATATCCGGTGGCAGATGGTCTCCGGTAAAACATACGGACAAACAAAAAAACGCCCGCACCGGTATGACCGATGGGGCGTTTTCACTATTTTGCATCCATTGGGTCCGGCCTTCGGGCCGGGGCATGGATTCTATTTTTTCACGGATTGATAAAAGACCTTTTCATAATAGGTTTTGGTCTTTTTATCAAAAACGGCATCCCGTTCGTGGATGAGCTTGGCATATCCATCCTGCCACGGCCCCACGGCCAGGACAGCGGTGTCCCCGAGGTTGAACTTGCGGTTACAGGCCTCGCACCCCTTTTTGTTGTAGG
>JAKSBM010000284.1 GCA_022361135.1 Desulfobacterales bacterium
GCGGGCCCGCATGGTGGAGAAGAGGAAGTGGGGACGGTAGGCCCTGCCGCACATGCCGTAGTTGGCGGCACCGTTGTCCGGTCCGATGACCAATTGGATCCGGGGAACCTGGGCACAGGAGACCGCCCGGACCATGTCGGCGCCGTACTTGCCGATGCCGGCGTGCTCGGAATCCGATCCCACCATGTAGCCGGGGGAACTCTGGACGAAGAGCAGGGGAATGCGCTCATGGGAGCAGCGGACCACCCATTCGGCCACCTTTTTGGCGGCTTCGTGGAAGATGATCCCGGGGCCGTTGGAGCAGATCACACCCACGGGCAACCCCTTGATGCGGATCTTTCCCGTGAGGATATTGGACCCCCGGCCCGTGGCAAAGTTTTTCTTGGCCTCCACAAAGGTGGATTCGTCGGCCAGGGCCTGGATGACCTTGTGGCCGTTGATGCCCTGGTAGGGGGAGGTGGGTAGGATGTCGTAGAGGGCGTCCTCGGAAATTTCCGGGGGCTTGGGTTCAAAGCGATGGAGATTCAGGGGCTGGGGCTTGGACAGGGAGAGCAGCTCCCGCACCCGGCCGATGGCTTCGGTCTGGTCGGCGCAGAGATGGTCGGCCCCGCCGGATACCTGGGTGTGGACCTTGGCCCCGCCCAGATCCTCGGCATTGATGACCTCGCCCGTGGCCATTTTCACCAGGGGCGGGCCGCCCAGGAAGGAAAAGGATTGCTTGTCAATCATGATGGATTCGCAGGCCATGAAGACGATGTAGGCTCCGCCGGCGGTGTTTCCGCCCGTGGAGAGGGTGACCTGGCGCAATCCCATGGACGACATGCGGGCCATGTTGTAAAAGATGGAGCCAAAGTGCTGGTCGTCGGGGAAGACATCGGCCTGCATGGGCAGGAAAACCCCGCCGGAATCGGCGATGTAGATGCAGTTCAGGCCGCAGTTTTCCGCAATGGCCTGGGCCCGCATGTGTTTTTTCAGGGTGATGGGGAAGTAGGTCCCGGCCTTGACCCGGGAATCGTTGGCCATGATCATGGTCCAATTGCCGTGGACCTTACCGATGCCGGTGACAATGCCGGCGCAGGGCACGTCATCCACCCCCGGGTAATTCATGCCGAATCCCGCCAGCATGGAAAGTTCAAAAAAAGTGGTTCCCGGATCGATGAGATCGTTGATCAGATCCCGCACCGGTCGTTTATTCCGCTTGGCCAGGGTCTCCACCGCCTTCTGTCCCCCGGGCCAGGTGGCCTGCTCCCTGCGGTCGTCCAGCAGGGCTTCTTCCTTTTTCCAGAATTCCATGGCGTCGCTCATCTTTATCTCCCTTTGTATACAGGTTTGCGCTTTTCGCGGAAGGCGGTCAGCCCTTCGGTGCGGTCCTCGGTGGGGATGGTCACCCGGTAGGCATTGGATTCAATGGACAGACCCGTGGCCAGGTCCACTTCCAATCCCTTATTGATGGCATATTTGGCCATTTCAACGGCAATGGGGCCGGTTTCCCCGATCATGGCGGCCATGGCCAGGGCCGATTCCATGAGTTTTTCCGGGGCCACTACCTGGTTGGCCAGGCCGATGGAAAGGGCTTCTGCCGCATCCACCCTCCGTCCGGTGAAGATGAGTTCCTTGGCCTTGGCCACGCCCACGATGCGGGGCAGACGCTGGGTGCCGCCCCCGCCGGGGATGATGGCCAGCCGGGTTTCCGTCAGCCCCATGGTGGCGGTTTCCGACACGATGCGGATGTCCGATGCCAGGGCCAGCTCCGTGCCGCCCCCCAGGGCCACGCCGTTCACCGCAGCAATCACGGGCAGCTTCAGGTCCTGGATGGAAGACATGAGGGTGCGGATGGTGAGGATGAATTTTTCCACCTCCTCCGGGGGAAGGGTGGCCCTTTCCTTGAGGTCGGCCCCGGCGCAGAAGCTTTTTTCGCCGGCCCCGGTGAAGATGACGCAGCGCAGGTCCTTGCGATAGTTCAAGGCGTCCACCGCATCCCGGATGGCGTAGAGGAGGTCGAAATTCAGACAATTCATGACCTTGGGCCGGTTCAGGGTCAGGACAGCGGTCTGGTCGATTTCTTCCATGAGTAACAGTGCTTCAGTGTTCATTATCTGGGTTCTCCTGGTATTTCAGATGTCGTAAATTCGGATCAGCAGCCAATGTATCGGGAAATGACGAGGCGCTGGACTTCAGAGGTGCCTTCCCCGATTTCCAGAAGTTTCTGGTCCCGGTAAAAACGTTCCACATCGTATTCCTTCA
>JAKSBM010000149.1 GCA_022361135.1 Desulfobacterales bacterium
TCCTCCTGGGATTTGGGGTCCACGTCCACCAGGATTTCTCCCGGCATGACCTTGTCGCCTTCGGCCACGCCCACCCGGGTGACAACGCCGTCATGGGGGGCGGCCAGGGCGGTTTCCATTTTCATGGCCGAGACCACCACCAGGGTGTCCCCCTGGGAGACGGCCATGCCTTCTTTGGCCGGGACGGCCATGACAATGGCGGGCATGGGGGGGGTGACCCTGTCGGGCTGGGTATCCAATCCCGTATCCCGGCTCTGGTTTTGTTCGGCCAGGTCCCTGTCGTGGATCACATAACGTTCTCCGTCTATCAGGATGATTTTGCCACCGTCAAAGGCCTCCACCCAGGCGTTGATGCGTCGTCCGTCCACCATGAGGTGGAGCTGGTGGGGGGAGATCCGTTCAAAGCAGATTTCGTGGGAATGTTCTCCCACCGTGGCCGTAAATGCCTTGTCCCGGATGTTTTCCAATGCGGTATGGAGGGTTTCCTCATTGATGTCCAATCGGTATTCCATGGTCTGCTCCTTGAACCTGGGGGTTAGATGCGCCAATTGCCCAGGGTTTGGAAGGGGCCGGGCAGGGTTGTGGTTTCGGTTTCTGCGGCGGTTTCCGCCGGGATGAGTTCATGGGCCAGGTAGGCCAGGCCGGCCAGTTCCCTTTGGCTGAGCCGGGGACGCCAGTCGGCAAAGTATCTGGGGATGAAATCCGTGGAAATTTCGCCCCGGCGGAAGGGATCCGAATCCAGGACATCCACCAGGAAATCCATGGGGGTTCTCACCCCCAGGACGGCATAATTCTTCAAGGCTTTAACCATGCGGGCAATGGCCTGGTCCCGGCTTTCGGCAAAGACCACCAGCTTGGAAAGGATGGGGTCGTATTCCACGGGCACGGTGCTGCCGGAGCAGACCCCGCAATCGTTGCGGACGCCGGGGCCGGTGGGCTCCTTGAGAAAGGCAATGGTGCCCGGGGAGGGGAAGAAATCCTGTTCCGGGTCCTCGGCATAGATCCGGCATTCAATGGCATGGCCCCGGGGGATGACATCTTCGGGGGTGAGTTCCAGGGGCAGGCCGGCGGCAATGCGCAGTTGCTGGCGCACCAGATCCACCCCGCAGGTTTCCTCGGTGATGGGGTGTTCCACCTGGAGCCGGGTGTTCATCTCCAGAAAGTAAAAATCATTGTCCGGTCCCAGGAGGAATTCCACGGTGCCGGCATTGACGTATGCGGCGGCCTTGGCAGCGGCCACGGCGGCCTTGCCCATCTCTTCCCTCAGCTCCGGGGTCAGGGCCGGGGAGGGGGTTTCCTCGATGATTTTCTGGTGGCGGCGCTGGATGGAGCATTCCCTCTCGTTGAGGTGGAGGGTCTTGCCCTGGCCGTCGGCCAGGATCTGGAATTCAATGTGCCGGGCCCGGGTGAAGAATTTTTCCACGTAGACCCGGCCGTTGCCGAATGCGTTCACCGCCTCCCGGGAGGCCGCCTCAAA
>JAKSBM010000430.1 GCA_022361135.1 Desulfobacterales bacterium
CATTGTCATCGCCCATTGCGGCATTGAATACGTCCCCTTCCCCCCCCGATATGTGGGGGAGGTCTTCCGCAGCCTGGCCGACGCCGGGGCCGATCTGGTGGTGGGCCACCACCCCCATGTCCCCCAGGGCATGGAACTCCACAACGGCGTACCCATTTTCTACAGCCTGGGGAATTTTGTCTTTTACCAGCCCGTGGACCATTTTTACCGCAAACAGGGATACTGGCTCTCCTGCGACATCGACAGCCACGGCCTTGGCCGAATCCGGGTCAATCCCTATGGGATTTCAGACTCCGGGCTTTTCACCCTCAAGGACCAGGCCCTGGCCGAATTCCGGGAGGATTTCAAAGCCGTTTCCCTTCCCCTGTGGAAAGAAGACGGATTAACCCGGACCTGGAACGCCTATCTCAATTACTATGGCACGGGATTGTTCAAGGATGAGGTAACCACCCTGCTGGAACGCTTGGAAACCGATGCCCCCAAGGGGGCGGCCATGTTCCGGAACCGGGTCACCACCCTCCAGCATAAACAACTCTGGCAGGATACCATGACCCGGATCATGGAAGGTAAACTGGCCCAGGCCCACGGTCCGGACCGGGAGATCATCCACAAATGGCTGTCCCGGGGGGTGAAACCATGAAGGATCCCATCCATCTGCTGGTCACCGACTCCGGCCTGGGGGGGCTCTCCGTATACGCCGATGTGGTGGAGCAACTGGCTTCCATCTCCCCCTGCCCCCGGGTGAAACTGACCTATTTCAATGCCTGGCCCGAACCCCACCAGGGATACAACCATTACCCGGACATGGAGTTCAAGGCCCGGGTTTTCCAGAATGCCATGGAGGCCATGGCCCGATTCCAACCCCAGCAGATCCTCATTGCCTGCAATACCCTTTCGGTGATCTATGAACACACCCCCTTTGCCCGATCCCCCCAAATCCCGGTCTTCGGCATCGTGGATACCGGGGTGGAAATGATCGCCAAGGCCCTGAAAGCCGACCCCGAAGCCGGGGTGGTCATCTTCGGCACCCCCACCACGGCCTCCTCGGCCGTCCACGGCCGGGCCCTGATCAACCGGGGGATTTCCCCGGACCGCATCATCAACCAGGGCTGTGTGAACCTGGCCGGCACCATCGAACGCACCCCCTTTTCCCCGGAGGTGGAAACCATGGTCCGGGACAATGCAGCCCAGGCCAAGGCCCAGGGAGCGGACCGGTTCAAAACCCTCTATCTGGCCCTCTGCTGCACCCATTTTGGATACCGCAAGGAATTATTTATCCAGGCCATGGAAGCGGCAACCCGGGCCCGGGTCCACATCCTCAACCCCAACGAGGCCATGTCCCAAAACGCCCTGGCTCCATATAAGAACCGGGACATGGGAAACGCCCCGGAAATCATGG
>JAKSBM010000304.1 GCA_022361135.1 Desulfobacterales bacterium
TTGTTCATGACCACGTAATTGGTGATGTTGTGGATCAGGGGGGCTTGGCTGCGGATTTTTTCCACATCGGCCCAGATGGTATCAATGCTCAGGGTCATTTTTGCCTCCTTACCAGGTATGGATGAGTTGGGTGGTGTCCACCGGGTTTTTGATCAGCCCGTATTCCAGGGCGAAATCGGCAAAGGCCTTCCATTTGGCCGGGTCGTGTTCCGGCTGGTTTGCAAAATAGGGCAGGGTGAGTTCAAAGGCTCCGGTTTCAATGGTTTTATCCGCTTCGGGCAGGGCGGCCAGGTAGAGGGCCAGGGCTTCTTTGGGCTGGGCCTGGGTAAAGGCAAAGGCCTTGGCCAGGGCAGCCTGGAATCCCTTGACCTCATCGGCCTTGGTCTTCAGGGTTTTGGGGCCGGCCACAAAGATCAGTTCTTCGTAATCCGGGATGCCGTATTTTTCCAGTTCAAAAAAGGCTGCCTTGTATCCGTGCTGGGCCATGCCCACGGTTTCATAGGTTTTAAAGGGACCCATGACCGCGTCCACTTTTTTGGAGACCAGGGAGGGAAGGATGGTGAAGCCCACATTCACGGGGGTGTAATCCTTTATGCCGTTGATGTCTGCAAAGGCCTTGAGCAGGACGTCCATGAGGCCGGGGACGGTGTAGCCGATCTGCTTGCCGGAAAGCTCCTTGGGATCCTTGATTCCGCTTTTTTCCAGGAAGAGGAGGGTGGTCAGGGGGTGGACCACCAGGGGGCCCACGGCCTTGATCTGCAGTCCCTGGTCCGCGGCAATGATGGTCTGGGGCTGGTAGGAAACGGCCAGGTCCACATTGCCCGAGGCGGCCAGCTTGAGGGCGTCGGAGGTTTCCGAGGGGGAGATGATTTCCACCTCAATGTTCTGCTCGGCAAAATAGCCCTTTTCCTGGGCCACGTAGATGGGAAGGTGGTCCACATTGGGGACCCAGTCCAGCATGAGTTTCAGGGGACGGGCTTCGATGGCCGGAGCCGTGAACAGGGCCAGGGCCAGCATGGCCGCCACCAGGGAGAAGAATTTTTTCATGGGGTTATCCTTTTTAAATTAAGTTTCATCTTTGGTTATGGTACGGGGGGCCCGGGCTCAGCGCCGTTGGGTCACCCATTTTTTTTCAAGTAATCCCACCAGGATCCAGAGGCCCAGTCCCATGGCCGTGAGCCAGAGGATGGCGGCAAAGACCAGGGGGGTCTGGAGGCGGGCGTTGGACTGGATCATGAGATAGCCCAGTCCCTGCTGGGCCCCCACCCATTCCCCGATGACGGCGCCGATGGTGGCCACGGTAACCCCGACTTTGAGCCCGGAAAA
>JAKSBM010000326.1 GCA_022361135.1 Desulfobacterales bacterium
GACCTGGGGGAACCCCTGGTGGGCAGCTTTACCCCGGGGGCCCGGCCCGAAGACGTCTATACCCGGCGCCTCATCCCCCCGGGCCACGGCCTGCGGCTGGTCCTCTCCCACAAAGGCCAATCCCTGGATCCCGGTGTGATCTCCGTTGCCGTTCTGGGGGCCATCCTCAGCCTGGTCCTCTTCCTCTCCCTGCACCGACTCCAAAGATCCCGGCGGGAGTTGGCCCGGCAAAACCAAATTCTGGATGAAACCCAACAACGGCTGGTCAATGAAAAGGAGCTGGTCCACACCACCCTGGATGCCCTCCACGAAGGGGTGATCACCCTGAACCGGGATTTCGGCATTGAAACGGCCAACACCGCAGCCCTGGATTTGCTCACCACCCGCCATCCCCGGAATCTGCCCCTCATCACCACCCTGGACCTGGTGGACGACCAGGGGCAGCCCCTGGCCCAGGCCATGGAAAAGGCCCTGGAACGGGCCGGTCGGAAAAACCAGTCCCAGGTCACGGCCATGCAGGGGGAACGCACCTATCATTGCGCCATCCGTCCCCTTTACCGGGGCCGCCAGGGCGCCCGGGGCTACGTCCTGATTTTCCACGACGTGACCCAGGCCCGCATGCGGGAGGAAAAACTCCGCCGCCGGGCCAGCCACGACCCCCTGACCCAATGCCTCAACCGCCAGGGATTCCGCCAGAAATACCGGGCCCTCATGGCCCTGTCCGCCTCCACGGACATCCATAGTCTGGCCTTCATGGACCTGGACAAATTCAAGGCCGTCAACGACACTGCCGGCCACGGGGCCGGCGACCGCCTTTTGGTGGAATTGAGCCGCCTCATCCAGGGCCGGCTGCGAAACAGCGATATCCTGGCCCGCATGGGGGGGGATGAATTTGTCATCCTCCTGCCCCATTGTAAAAGGGAAGACGCCCTGCCCCTCCTGGAAAAAATCCGCAGGGACATCCAGAATCACGGCTTTGTCCACCAGGGCCAAACCTTCCATGTGGGGGCCTCCATGGGGTTGGTGGAATTTTCAGCCCATGCCCCCAACCGGGAAATCCTGGACCGGGCGGACAAGGCCTGCTACCAGGCCAAGCGGGGGGGACGCAATTGCATCGCCTGCTCTGAAGCCCCATCCCCGGCTTAACGCCCCGGCCTGAAAATGGTATAATTCCTTCCATATTCAAGGTTTTATACCAGGCCGCCCCGGCGGCCGGGAGGTCAATATGAACAACCAAACCATCCACACCCTGGCCGGAATCGTCCTGGGCCTGGCCCTGGTGGCCGGATTGCCCGCACCGGCCCCTGCCGCCCCCGTGGAGGTGGGGGATGTAACCTGGGGTCGGAGCCTGGAAGCCGCCCAAAGGACTGCCCGGGAAACCCAAAAGCCCATCCTCATCCTCTTCCAGGAAGTTCCGGGCTGCCAGGGGTGCCGAACCTTTGGCCGGGACGTCCTCACCCATCCCCTCCTGGTGGAAGCCATGGAAGACGAATTCGTCCCCCTGCTCATCCACAACAATACCCCGGGGGAGGATGCCCGGCTCTTAAAATACTTCAAGGAACCGGCCTGGAACTATCAGGTCATCCGATTCTTTGACGCCGATCTCAAGGAAATCATCCCCCGAAGGGACCGGGTCTGGAACCTGGGGGGCGTGGCCCGGCGCATGGCCCTGGCCCTAGGTGCGGCCGGAAAACGGGTTCCCCCCTATCTGACCACCCTGGCCAATCTGGAAGAAACAGACCAGCACCGGGAGGTGATCTTTGCCATGGCCTGCTTTTGGGTGGGGGAATTTGAACTGGGCCGCCTGCCCGGCGTCCTCACCACCGAGGCAGGCTGGTACGACGGCCGGGAGGTCACCCGGGTGGTTTTCCACAACCGGCACACCAGCCTGGAAAAGCTGGTGGACCAGGCCGCCCGGGTGGATTGTGCCCGGCGGGTCTATCTCCCCCGGGGCACCCCGCCCCCGACCACCCGGCTGGAAATATTTCCCTTTGATGCCCGCAACTATCGAAGGGCCGACCCCGGGGACCAGAAAAAACAAATCCAGAATTGGAAGGCATTGAAGGCGGTGCCCCACATCAATGCCCAGCAATTGACCCGGCTCAACGCCTGGGCCCCCATTGACCGGGCCAGGGCCCTGGACTGGTTAAGCCCCCGGCAACAAAGGCATTTGAAATAATCGGATTTCGGGTCATCCTTTGCTTGACAAAAACCCCAGTACTGCACTAGGAATTAGGGCATCCCATGGAAAACCACAGCCCCAAAAAATGTCAACGCCACACCCTGGGCCTGATCATCCTTCTGGTTCTGACAGCCCTTCCGGTGTTTGCCCAGTCCCTGACGCCCACGGGGCCGACGGGGACGGAACAGCCCCGGGGTCACCGGTCCGAAGCGGCAAACCCGGATTCCCCCCGGCCCCTGACCATTGCCCACGGCCGGTACATGCCCTTTTATTTTGAAGGATTGAACCACCAACCCCGGGGGATCCTGGTGGACATCTGGAACCAATGGTCGGCCAAGACCGGGATTCCCGTGGAATTCCGCCTCCTTTCCTGGGAGGAGACCCTGGAGGGCACGGCCCACGGAGAAATCGACATCTCCGCCCTCATGTACAAAACGGAAGACCGGGAAAAGCGATTCCGATTTTCCGCCCCCCTGCTCCACCTCAGCACCTATCTTTATTTCAATGCCCCCCTTCAGCTGAAAAAACTGGACCAGATCCGGGGGCTGAAAACCGGGGTGGTGGCCCGGGATTACACCCAGGACTACCTGTCCCGGCACTTCCCCGGACTGGCCCCCACCCCGTACAAGGACCACGAAGAATTGGTCCGGGCCGCCGTGGACGGAGAAATCCAGGCCTTCATCATGGAGGGGCCGGTGGCCTCCACCTATATTGCCAAATTCAACGGCGGCCATGGCCTCACCCGGCTGGCCGCCCCCCTCTACACCCGTCCCCTCCACGCCGGGGTGAATAAAAACAATCCCCGGCTCATCCAACGGGTCAAACAAGGCCTCTCACTCATCCGTCCGGAGGAGACCCTGGACATCATCCACAGCTGGACCGGAGACATTCAACCGGTGATGCTCCAGCCCCGGGCCAAAAAGGTCACCATTGCCGTGAGCCTGGACAATATGCCCTTCCACTTTGCCGATGGATCGGGCAAGGCCATGGGGTATTTTGTGGACCTTTGGAAACTCTGGTCACAGAAAACCGGGATTGAGGTGGAATTCATCACCGCCCCCTGGGCGGAAAGTTTGGACCTGGTGAAGTCGGGCCGGGCCGACATCCATGCGGGCTGTTTCTTTTCCATCCAGCGGGACGCCTTCCTGGACTACGCCGGGGTCATGGGCAATTGCGAAACCCATTTCTTTTTCCACGAATCCATATTCGGCCTGAAAAACCTGGAAGATCTCAAGGGCTTCCAGATCGGGGTCCTGGACCAGGACTATGCCGTTGAATTTATCACCCGGTCCCTGCCCGGGGCCGCATTGAAAACCTACAAAAATCACCGGGAACTCTTTGAAGGGGTGGCCAGGGGAGAGGTCCGGGTCTTCATCTGCGATACTCCCACGGCCCTCTATTTTCTGGAGGAAAAGAACCTGCTGTCGGACTTCCGCTACCATCCGGCCGCCCCCCTCTATCGCAAACCCTTTTATTCTGCGGTGCGGGAGGGAAACACCGCCCTGGTCCGCCTCATCAACGGGGGGCTGGACGCCATCACCGCCGAGGAGCGGGCCGCCATTGAACGCCGGTGGATGGGGGCCTCGGGCCCCGCGGCCCGGGATGTCCTGGTGGTGGCCATGGCCCGGAGCTTTCCCCCCTTTTCCATGCGCAGCGCCGAGGGACGGCCCACGGGCCTCTTTGTGGACATGTGGAAACGCTGGTCCCAGCAGACGGGCAAACCGGTAACCTTCCGCATGTACGACCGGGAAGGGGCCATCCATGCCCTGAAAAACGGCATCGTGGACGTGGTTTCATTTCTTCCCCCCCAGGATGCCATCTCCGGCTGGACCCAGAAAAGCACCACATTTTACCGGCTGAGCTGGCACCTCTACCGCCACCACAATCGCATCACCGATCTCTCCCGGAACCTCCCCCGGGAGGACCGTGTTCTGGGGGCGGTCCAGGGATCCCGGGCCGAAGAATGGTTGAAGAAAAACCGGCCGGAGATGAAACGCATCACCTTCAACAGCACCCGGCAGATGATCCTCTCCGCCGTTGGTGGAACCATCGACGGCTTCCTGGCCCTTCCCCAGGAAATGACCATCCTGCCGGACCAGCTGGGACTGCCCGATGCCTTTATCCCCAGCCCCGAACCCCTGTTCCAGGAACAGATGGGGGGAATCATCCGGAACTTCAACTCCCAGTTGATCTTCAGCATTGACCAGGGATTCGAAGCCCTGGAACACCGGGAGCGCATCCACATGGAACAACGCTGGGTCAAGGACAAGGCCGCCCGGGTCTTCAACCCCCGCAACGAAACCATCCGCCTCACCCGCAAGGAAAAGAAATGGCTGGCCCGCCACCTGGACCTGAATCCGCCCATCCGCCTGGGGGTGAATCCCCAATGGCCACCCTTTGAATTCCTGGGTGCGGATCAGACTTACAAGGGCATGGTATCGGACTATGTCCGCCTGTTGAACCAACGGCTGGGACTGAACATGGGCCAGGTCACCCCCCTGCCCCAGGGCAGGGATCCCAAGGTGTTCCAGGCCATCGACCTCATCCCTTCGGCCCTCTCCTTTGAACAGGAGAGCCATGGAATGATCCCCACCAGCCCCTTCCTGGAATTTCCCTGGGTCATCATCAATAAGCAGGATGCCCCCCTCATCGGCGGCCTCCGGGATTTCTACGGAAAAACCGTGGCCGTGGTGGGAAAATACGGGGTGAACAGTTACCTGGCCCAGATCCACCCCCGGCTCAATCTGCTGAAGGTCCAGACCACCCGGGAAGCCCTGGCCGCGGTGCGGTCGGGCCGGGCCCAGGCCTGTGTGGAAAACCTGGCCCTGGCCGGTTACCAGATCCAGGCCGGGAATTACCCCGGACTCAAGGTGGCGGCCGAGGCCGATTTGCCCGCCACGGGGCTGGCCTTCCGGGTCCGGGGGGACTGGCCCGAGCTGGTGGGCATTTTAAACAAAGGCATTGCCGGGATCTCGGACCAGGACCACGACCAGATCCGGCAAAAATGGTTCTCCGTCCGCTTTGAACACCAGGTGGATCCGGCCTATATCCGGGAACTTTTCATCAAGATCGGCATTGCCACCCTGATCCTGGCCGTGGTCTTTTCCTTCTGGAATCGGCAGATGCGCATACGCCGGGAGGAGGCAGAGGCCGCCAACCGCAGTAAGACCAAGTTCCTGGCCAGCCTCAGCCATGAGATCCGCAACCCCCTCAACGCCATCCTGGGCATGACGGAGATGACCCTGAAGTCCCCCCTCTCCTTCCAAAATAAAAAGAACCTCACGGCGGTGAAAAATTCCGCCCTCCACCTTTTGGACGTGATCACCGACATCCTGGATTTCTCCACCATCGAAGCTGGAAAAATGCGCATCCAACCCCAGGTTTTTCACCTGCCCGATCTTCTGGCCACCACGGAACACACCTGGAAATTCCTGGCCGCGGAAAAGGGGCTCTGGTTCAACCTGGTCACACCGGAAAGCCTGCCCGCCACCGTGGAAAGCGACCCGGTCCGCCTCCAACAGGTCCTGGGCAACCTCATTTCCAATGCCGTAAAATTCACCCACCAGGGGGGCATCGACGTCACGGTGAAACCCGTCCACCGGGCCGAGGACGTGGTCTCCCTCCTCTTCACCGTGGAGGATACGGGCATCGGCATTGACCCGGACCAGCAGAAAAAAATCTTTGAACGCTTCACCCAGGCGGAAAAATCCATCACCCGGAATTACGGAGGCACCGGCCTGGGCCTGGCCATCTGCCGGGAAACCGCCCGGCTCATGGGGGGAACCCTCAAGGTGAAGAGCAGCCCCGACTCAGGCAGCCGATTTGATTTAAAACTACCCATCCGCATCATCCACAAGTCCCTGCCCAGGGAACCCATGGCCGTGGCACCCCCCGCGGCCATGGCCGGAAAAGAAATCGCCCTGACCCTGCTCCTGGCCGAGGACGACAAGGTCAATGCCGCGGTCTTTAAATCCTTTTTGGCCGACACCCGCCACACCATCCTCCATGCCGCCAATGGGGAAGAGGCCCTGGACATCCTCCAAACCCACGGGGTGGACATGGTTTTCATGGACATTGAAATGCCCCGCATGGACGGAATCACCGCCACCCGGGCCATCCGGGAGGGGCGGGCCGGGGATGCCAACAGGGAAATCCCCATTGTGGCCATGTCCGCCCATGTGCTGGCGGAAATCGAAAAACAAAGCCGGGCCGCTGGCATCAACGAATTTGTGGCCAAACCCGTGGACATGGAACACCTCTTCCACGTCATTGAAGCCTTTGCCCCGGATCAGCCCCGGGCCAACGGTTCCCCCCCTATGGCCGACGCGCCCCTGGACCGGGACAAGGCCCTGGCC
>JAKSBM010000990.1 GCA_022361135.1 Desulfobacterales bacterium
ATCCTGAAACAGGGGGCACTCAAGGCCAGGGAATTCTCCGTTCCCTTCCTGGAAAAAATCCGCAAGGCTTCGGGAATTCAGCCCCTGGGATAGATCCGAAGTCGGAGTTAGAATAAAGCAGAACGCCAAAGGCCCGGTCAGCACCATCTGACCGGGCCTTTTTGTATTGGAACCCGTTTATTCCACTTTTCCCAGGTCCTGGATTTCCCGTTCACGAATCCGGGCCAGGATCCCTTCATAGCGCTCCCGGGTAATGGGATAGAAGGCCAGGACCGCCAGGGCCAAAATAAATATAATCCCGGGCAGCGGCCCCATGAGCAGCCGTATGCCCTGGAGGGCCTCCCCGGTCTGCGGTTGATCGGCCACATATCCCACCCGGGATAGAATCAATCCCGTAATCCCCAGGGCCAGGGCCTGGCCCAGCTTGATCCCAAAGGTCCAGATGCCGTAATAGGCCCCCTCTCTCCGTAAACCGGTTTTCAGATAATCGTATTCAATGGTATCCGGCACCATGGCATAGGGCATGGCATGTGTCAGTCCCATGCCCACACCGGCAATGGCCATGAGCCCCAAGGCACCCCCGAGTCCATGTATATGCGCCCAGAGATAGAAGAAACCTCCGGCCATGGCAAATATCCCCAGCCCCAGGAGGTAGACCCTTTTTTTCCCCCATTTACCGGCCAGCTTAACACCAGGAAGAATCAAAACCATGGCCGTAACCAGGAAAACAAGCATGGCCGGAGTAGTCATGGCCTCGCTCCCATGGATATATTTAAAATAATAAATGGCCATGCCGCTGACCATGGTCAAGCCGGTGATGTCAGGGTGTAGACCAGAAGGATCAATACATAGGCCTTGTTTTTAAACACCTGGCCATAGGTTTCAAAAAAACCCTGCCCTTGCCCCGACATCCCCTTCACTTCCACGGGCTCCTTGATGGTGAAAACCGTCACCATGGCCGTGGCCAGCATAAGAAAACCAAAAATAGTCCCCATGGCGGGATAGCCCATGCGGGCTGTAGAAAAACAATTAACCAGGGGAAGGGCGGCCCCGGCCCCCACCAGGGTACCCACCATGGCAAAGACGAATCGAACCCCATTGAGGCGGGTACGCCCATGGAAATCCCGGGTCAATTCCGGGGTGAGCGAATTGTAGGGAATGTTCACGAGTGTATATGCAAAACAGAGCAGGCAGTAGATCACCAGGGCCCAGATAAAGAGGTGGTTTACCTGGGTAAAACCGGGATGGGTAAACATGAGGATCATAAACAACCAAAGGGGAAAGGAGCCCAAAAAGATAAAGGGTCGACGCCGCCCCCAGCGCGTGCGGGTCCGGTCGGAGAGGTACCCCACCATGGGATCGGTAACCGCATCCCAGACTTTTCCCACCATGATGACCATCCCGGCCATGGCCGGGCCCAACCCAAGGGTATCGGTGAGATAATTCAGCAGGAGAAAGGCAATCACCGTGAAATAAAGATTTCCGCCCAGATCACAGACCCCATACCCCAGCAGGGTTTTCATTCCCAGTTTTTCATCTGCCATGGCTTAAATCCCAAAGGCGGCCCTGAGTTTTAATCCCAGTTCGGCCCTTCCCGACAGCTTAAGGCGCCCCTGGATCAGGGCGGTTTCAATGCGCTTTTTCCCCATGAGGATGGCGGCCCAGGTCCCGGCGGGCACGGTCAGGGTCAAATCCGCACCCTCCGTTTCCTCCACCTCCTTGAGACTTGCTGTGCCATTGTCGATTTGAAGCAGGTAACAATGCCCAGCGGCATCACCCTGGGGCGTTAAGCAAATGGCAATGGATGAGGACCAATCCCCCACGGCATCGGCATCGAAACGCGCCAGCATCTCCAGGGTTAATCCGTTGGCCTGGCCGGCGTAGGCGGCTTCTTTTTTCAGCCCCCCACCCAGGGGCAGCGTAAAAGCGAAGCCCCTCTCCTTCATGCGTTGCCATTTGGAATAAAACCGCCCCCACCTGGAATCCAACTCCCTGACATAGACCTCCCGCCCCTGGGCCGAAGAGCGGGCCAGCGCCAATGCCATGCGCATGATTCGCCTGGCCTGTTCCCCGGAAAGCATGGGATCGGACTTGCCCAGTACCGCATCCCTGAAATTTTCCGCAGCCCCGAGAAACCCCAGCCCCCAGTCCGTTTCCAATTCTGGGAATTCCGTCCACCCTCCCTTTCGATACATTTTCAGTCCCGGTCCCTTGCGAATCAACCCCGTGCACCTGGGGATGACAATGATTCCCTTTGAGCCGGTGATCTCAATCCATTCATCATTGGCATAATAGTCCGAAGGAATGTCCATCTCAGGACAATGGACAAAATCACAACTGCCATAGGCCAACTGCTCCCTGTACTTCCACTTCATCACCGCGGGGGAATCAATGATTCCATCCAGGGAATCGATCCAGGCCGACACCCGCTCCACATCCCCAAGGAGATACCAGGCCGCCGTCCAAAGGTGATGACCGTGGTCAAAGGTCTGCAATCCCCTGCCCGCTTCTTTTTCAGCCAGTCGCCATTGCCAGGCATGGGCTGGAACCTCCCATCCCCCACTTCCGCCGGTGATTAATTTAATGCGCAATCCCGATGGGGTGCCGATCTCCCCATTGTCGATCAATTTTTTAGCCAATTGAATGGGGGGATAAAAAAGATAATTATCCGTTACCCTGAAACAGATATCCGCCCGCTCCACCGCAGAAAGGATGCGATCCCCACTCTTTAAATCCACGGTCATGGGCTTTTGCAGTGCAATGTGTTTGCCGGCCCAAGCAGCATCCAGGGCCATGGTTTCGTGAAAGTTTTGCGGGGTGAGGATCTCCACGCCATCCAGTTCCGGATCCTCCAACATCTCCCGGTAATCGGCATGGCTATTTTGAGCCCCCCATCGTTTTTTGCATTCACCGGCCAAAACCGGATCTGAATCGCAGACGGAATAAAGGCTCAACCCCGGGGTTTGGGCAATGGATCTGAAATGGAGATCCGAGATGCGCCCACAGCCGATGACACCGATATTGATCCTCTCCATTTTCCCTCCCGGCTAAAGTTTATCCCAATCCCAGGGATACGTATTTGGTCTCGTAATATCCTTCCAAGCCCTGTTTCCAGCCTTCCCTTCCCAGGCCCGACGCCTTCATCCCCCCAAAGGGACATTGTGCTGCCGCCGGTGCCAGATCGTTGATGCCGATCATGCCGGCCTCCAGCTCTTCGGCCATTCGAATGGTCCAATTCAAATTCCGGGTCAGGGCATAGGCTGCCAGTCCGTAATTGCTGTTATTTGCCATTTCCACGGCCTGATCCACGGTGTCATACCCCTGGATGGGCATCACCGGTGCAAAGGGTTCCTCAATGAGGATTTTCGATTCCGGATCCAGGTCCGTGGCCACGGTGGGGGTGTAAAAATACCCCTTATCCATTCCGTCGGGCCGACATCCCCCCCAAAGAATTTTCCCTCCCCGCTCCTGGATATCGGCCACAAAGGCCTGGGTGGCTTCCAGGCGACGGGATTCAAAAAGGGGCCCCACTTCCACAAAGGGGTCCAAACCGTTTCCGATTTTCAATTGGG
>JAKSBM010000730.1 GCA_022361135.1 Desulfobacterales bacterium
GACCAATGTGGATGTCAGTGCCAATCCCTTTGATACCCTGAAATTTTCCGAATTTGTCCGCAGTCTTCCCGTGCCCACCAGTCTCCATGTCTTCCGCATGGATCCCTTGAGGGGGCATGGACTTGTGGTCCTTGAAAGCCAATTGGTTTACAACCTCATCGATACTTTTTTCGGCGGCGAGGCACTGGGAAAGGCCCGGGTGGAGGGTCGGGAATTCACCACCATTGAAGAGGTGATGATCAAAAAGGCCGTGGTGGCCGTACTTAAAAACATCGAAGCCTCATGGGCCCCCATCGAGCCGGTGAAAACCTCCTTGATTCGATCGGAGATGAACCCCCAGTTTACGGCCATTGTTTTGCCCACGGACCTGGTCATCGTGACCCGGTTCGAAATTGAGTTGGAACAGGCTGCCGGCAACCTGGTGGTCTGTTATCCCTATGCCATGATCGAACCCCTGCGCAATAAGCTTTCCTCCGGCGTCCAGGCCGAGATTGAAGAGATCGATACCAATTGGCGTCGGATGATCAAGGAAGTGATTCTCAAGTCTGAAATCGACATTGAGATTTCATTGGGAAGCACCGAGATCACCGGGGAAAAATTGTTATACATGCAGCCCGGTGACGTGATTCAACTGGACAACGATGCTTCGGATCCCCTGTCCTGCTATGTGGACGGACTGGAAAAACTCACCGGATACATTGGTGTCCAGCGGGGATTCCAGGCATTTAAGATCAACGATAAAATAATAACCGATTGTGAGAACTAATTATGGCCGAAGAAGTCGAAAACACCGAATCCGAAGAAGAGGTGGATGAGAAAATCGAAGAGCATGATGCCCGGGAGCTTGATTTTATCCTGGATATTCCATTGGAGTTGTCCGTGGAGCTGGGTAAAACCAAGATGCTGGTCAATGACCTGCTTCAATTGGGCCAGGGTTCCATCATTGAGCTGAATAAATTGGCCGGCGAACCCCTGGAAGTCTACATCAATAGAAAGCTCATCGCCCGGGGGGAAGTGGTGGTGGTCAACGAAAAGTTCGGGGTGCGTCTCACCGATGTCATCACCCCCATCGACCGGGTGAAATCCCTGGCCGCAGATGACTGATGGGAGCCAATACAGACATGGGCTATGCCCTGATCAAAATCATGGCCATGCTCTTTGTGGTCCTGGCGCTGTTGCTCTTGCTGTTTTATTTGATCCGCAAATTTTCCAATCCCGTGGGCAGTCGGGGGCGGCAGGATTTGATTTCGGTCCTGGCCACCCATTACCTCTCCCCCAAAGAAAAATTGGTGCTGATTAACCTGGCCGGCAGGACATTGCTCATCGGCGTCACGCCGGGAACCATCAATACCCTCCACGTGTTGGATCAGGAGCTTGTCTCCGAACCGGCCGACCCCAAGGCGGCTTCCCTGTTCGCCAATTTACTCAAGGGACGATTAAAGGACCAAGGGGATCAGAGTTATCCCAAGCCGGGGGGGGAAGATGCATAGATGTGTGAATCGGACCCTGGGCTGGGTCCGTATTGTATTGATGGTCCTTGCATTGGGCGGGAGTCTGGCAGGCCAGGCCCACGCCGTGACCTTTCCCATTCCCTCCCTGGAGCTCAACGTCACCCAGGCCACCGAGCCCGAGGATGTGGCCGTGGTTTTGGAGATTATTCTCCTTTTAACGGTCATTGCCCTGGCACCGGCCATCCTGGTTCTGATGACCCCGTTTACCCGGCTGGTGGTGGTATTTCACCTATTGCGCCAGGCCATTGGAACCCAGTCCAGCCCTCCCAATCAGGTCCTTGTGGGCCTGGCGTTGTTCATGACGTTGTTCATCATCAAGCCGGTGGCCCTGGATATTTACAATACCTCGTTGAATCCTTACCTGGAGCGGGAAATTTCCTTTGACACCGCCGTGGACACCGCCCAGATACCCATCCGGAAATTTTCGCTCCTCAACACCCGGGAAGCCGACATCGCCCTTTTTGTGAAGGAGGCGGACATTCAAAAACCAGAAACCCGGGATGATATTTCCCTTCTGGCCTTGATTCCGGCCTATGTGATTTCCGAGTTAAAGACCGCATTCATTGTGGGGTTTGTGCTGTATATCCCATTTCTGGTCATCGACATGGTTGTGGCATCGGTGCTCCTGGCCATGGGGATGATGATGCTGCCGCCGGTGATGATATCCCTGCCCTTTAAGTTGATGCTCTTTGTTCTGGTGGATGGGTGGCATTTGATTTCCGGCTCGTTGCTGAAAAGTTTCGGAGTGTAACCATGACCCCTGAATTTGTCATTGAATTTGGAAAGCAGGCCATTATCCTGACCATTTACCTTTCCATGCCCATGTTGGGGCTGGGGTTGATTGCCGGTTTAATCATCAGTGTTTTCCAGGCCGTCACCCAGATCCAGGAGATGACCCTGAGTTTTGTG
The DNA here is from genome assembly GCA_022361135.1 of Desulfobacterales bacterium. The sequence continues at coordinate 2,421 of JAKSBM010000730.1, forward strand.
CCCAAGATCATTGCTGTTTTTCTGGGGCTTTTGTTTGCTGCCCCCTGGATGCTCCAGGAGGTGACCGAGTTCGCCCGGAACGTCTTTACCAACATTCCCATGTACATCCGGTAGTTCCCACCCATGGAAATGCTCAACATCATCGATCCGGTTCAGTTCCGGACATTTTTGCTGGTACTCATGCGCATCAGCATTGTCCTGTTCATGTTTCCGATTTTTTCTTCCAATATTTTTCCATCCACCCTCAAAGTCGGCCTGGCCCTGGTGCTCAGCCTGGCTTTTTACTCCGTGGTGCCCGTGGATTTGGACCGGTTCCCCTTGGATGCCGTCTCCACCGGGGTGCTCATCGTTATGGAGGCCATTGTCGGCCTTACCCTGGGGCTCACCGTTCGGGTTTTCCTGGCATCGGTCCAGCTGGCCGGTCAGGTCATTGGGTTTCAGCTCGGCTTTGCCATGATCAATGTGCTGGACCCCATGAGTGGGGCCAATGTTTCCATTCTGGATCAGATCGGCTATTGGGTTTGCGTGGTGATTTTCCTTCTATTGGATGGCCACCACATGATTCTGTCGGCCTTGATCCAGAGTTTTGACCTGGTTCCCCTGGGGGGCGGCATGCTCCACACGGCTGCCCTGACCCGGATGATGGAATTGGTGGCCAACCTGTTCACCGTGGCCATTAAGATCGGTGCACCCGTGATTGCGGCCCTGCTCTTTGTCACCGTGGGCTTTGGATTGATTTCCAAATTCTCCCCCCAGATGAATGTAATGATTGTGGCCATGCCCTTAAAGGTGGCGGTGGGATTGGCCCTTTTCGGTTTGACCCTGGATATCATTGCCCTCATCACCCGGGATTACGTGGGGGGGCTGAAACAATTACTCTTATATCTGCTCTTTTACCTGGCAGGAGGATAATCCATGGCTGAAGATCCAGAAGGTGGTGGAGAGAAGACCGAGGACGCGTCGTCGCGAAAGCTGGATAAGGCGCGTGAAGAAGGGCAGGTGGCCAAAAGTATGGAAGTGGCCTCGGTGCTGGTCCTCCTGGGGGGGATTCTGGCTCTCTGGGCATCTTCCATGATGGTTTTTGACAATCTCACCGGCCTTTTCCATTACAATTGGAATTTTGATCGGGTCCCGTCCTTTACCCCGGTGGATGTGGTCACCCTGTTCGGGGTCCATGTCCGCCAGTGGTTTTTGGCGGTTCTGCCCATGTTCATCGGGGTGTATATCCTGGCCCTCCTTGCCAATGTGGCCCAGGTGGGGTTCAAAATTTCGTGGAAATCCGTGGAGCCCAAACTCTCCCGACTCAATCCCATCAATGGGTTCAAGCAGAAGTTTTCATCCCGGGCCGTGGTGGAATTGATCAAAACCCTGATTAAGGTGGTGGTGGTCTTTGGGGTGGCCTACATGGAGATCAAGGACGACATGGGGGAGATCATCACCCTCTATGATTATTCCATCCGCCAGATCATGTCCTATATTGCCGAGATCACCCTTTGGATTTTCATCAAGGTCTGCATTGTCATGCTCCTGGTGGCCATCCTGGATTTTGCCTACCAGAAGTGGAAATTCCTCCAGGATCAGAAGATGACCAAAAAAGAGGTCAAGGACGAATTTAAGCAGACCGAGGGCGATCCCATGGTCAAGTCCCGGATCCGACAGCTCCAGCAGGCGGCGGCCCGGAAACGGATGATGGCCGATGTGCCCAAGGCCGATGTGGTGGTCACCAACCCCACCCGGCTGGCCGTGGCCCTGAAATACGATAATTTATCCATGGGCGCCCCCGTGGTTCTGGCCAAGGGGGCCGGGCCGGTGGCCGCCAATATCCGGCGCATAGCCCGGGAAAATGATGTGCCCCTGGTGGAAGACAAACCATTGGCCCGGAATTTGTATAGTCATGTAGACATCGGTGGGGAAGTCCCCATGGAATATTACCAGGCAGTAGCGGAATTGCTGGCTTACGTCTATCGGCTCAAGAATCGAGGTATGTAAAAAACGACGGATTTTTGACGCACTGCGTCAATCTTTGAGATAGCAGGGGAATACATGGCAGGAGAACAGAGCGGTACCCTTATTTCCGGGTTGAAAAAAGAATCTTCGGACATTTTGATGATCGTGGCCTTCATCGGGATCCTCATGGCCATGATCCTTCCTTTGCCCCCCATGATTCTGGATTTTTTCCTGGCCTTGAACATTTCCCTGGCCGTGGTGGTCCTCATCACCACCATGTATACCCAAACACCTTTGGATTTCAGTATTTTTCCCGCCCTCTTGCTCATGCTCACCCTGTTTCGACTTTCCTTGAATGTGGCCTCCACCCGGCTGATTCTTCTCCACGGCAGTGAAGGGCCCCTGGCCGCCGGTGCCATTATCATGTCATTTGGTAATTTTGTGGTGGGCGGCAATTATGTGGTGGGGTTGATCATTTTTATCATTTTGGTTTTGATCAATTTTCTGGTTATCACCAAGGGTGCGGGCCGTATTGCAGAAGTGGCCGCCCGGTTTGCCCTGGATGCCATGCCCGGGAAGCAGATGGCCATTGATGCGGATCTCAATGCCGGAATGATCGATGAGGAGGAGGCCGGAGAACGTCGGGCCGCCGTGGCCCGGGAATCGGAATTCCATGGGGCCATGGATGGTGCCTCCAAGTTTGTCCGCGGGGATGCCGTGGCCGGTATCGTCATCACCATGATCAACATTGGTGCCGGTTTTATCATCGGGGTGGTCCAGCAGGGCATGCCCATGGCCGAAGCCTTGACCAATTACACCCTGCTCACCGTGGGGGACGGACTGGTTTCCCAGATTCCGGCCCTGCTGATTTCCGCCGCCGCTGGCCTTCTGGTTTCCCGTTCCGGTGCCCAGGCCAAAATGGGTAAGGAATTTGCCAAGCATCTCTTTTCCAGTTCCACCCCCATTTTTGTGGGGGCGGTGATTATTTTCTGCATGGGGCTGATTCCGGGTCTGCCCTCCATTCCCTTCATGACCCTGGGCTTGACCCTGGGAACCATTGCCTGGTATTTTTTCAAACCTTCGGAGGAGGAAGAGGCCCAGGAAGCCATGGCCGGTGCCGAAGGTGAAGGCGGGGAAGAACCCTCGGGCCAGCCCGAAGATGTGGATCATCTCCTCACCCTGGATACCATTGAATTGGAGGTGGGGTACGGGTTGATTCCCCTGGTGGACAAACAGCAGGATGGTACCCTGCTGGGTCGGATCCGGGCCATCCGGCGGCAATTTGCAACGGAAATGGGGATCATCATCCCCCCCATTCACATCCGGGATAATCTAAATTTGAGTCCGGCCCAGTATCGGCTCCTCATCAAAGGGGTGGAAACGGCCGGTTCCGAGCTCATGGTGAACCATTTTCTGGCCATGGACCCCGGGGGCACGGCCCAGGACATTGACGGAATTGATACGGTGGAGCCGGCATTTAATCTGCCCGCCCTCTGGATTCCCCAGGAAAAGGAAGAGGAGGCCAAATTTTCCGGCTACACCGTGGTAGACAATTCCACGGTCATTGCCACCCACCTCACCGAAATTGTGCGGAACAATGCCTATAACCTTCTGGGTCGCCAGGATGTCCAGCATCTGTTGGACAATCTGTCCAAGACCAGTCCCAAGGCCGTGGAAGAATTGGTGCCCGGCCTGTTGACCATCGGCATTGTCCAGAAGGTGCTCCAGAATCTGTTGCGGGAACGGATTTCCATCCGGGATCTTTTAACCATTGTGGAGACCCTGGCCGATTTTGCCCCCATGGGCAAGGATCCGGATCTGCTCACCGAATATGTACGCCAGCGCATTGCCAAGGGCATGCTGGCTCCCTATCTTCAGGATGCTAAGGCGCTCCAGGTGTTGACCCTGGATCCCTCCCTGGAGGAGATTTTGAATAAGAATGTGACCCGGACCGAGCATGGGGCCTACCTGGCCCTGGATCCGGCCCTGGGGGTGGAAATAGTAAATGCCACCTCCCGCCAGGTGGATAAGGTGCTGGCCATTAACACCCAGCCCGTGGTGATGACATCTCCCAACATCCGGCGTCATTTCAGAAAATTGATCGAAGCATCCCTCCCCACTGTTTTTGTGGTTTCCCATGCAGAGATAGTGGATGATATCAATCTTCAGGCAGTTGGAAAGGTAAGTTTAGCAGATGAATAAGAAGCGTTTCCGTGGGGAAAATATGCAGGAAGCATTGGCCTGCGTAAAGTCGGAATTGGGTATGGACGCCATGATCCTCTCCACTCGGAAAATTCCCAAAAAGCCATTGGACCCCTATTCAAAGGAGATGGTCGAAGTAGAGGCCGCCGTGAAAACGGGCCGGGAAAAAGAAGAGCCCCAGGATAAAACCAACGCGGTTGAGGTGGATCTGCTCAAGGATGAGCTCACCGAGATCAAAGACCTCATTTCCCTGGCCGGGTTTGGCATTGGCTTGCCCAACATGCTGGAAAACCATTTTGAATCCGTGGGGGTTCTGGCGTCTTTCCTGCGGTGTGGGGTGAGTGAGCGCCGGGCCGTGGCATTGATCGAACGGGCCGCCGGCTCCATTCCCGGAGATTTGGACAAGGGGGAACGTCTCCAGCTTTTAAAGAAAAAAGTCATGCAGCAATGCCTGAACCAGATCCGGGTGAAGGATGTCTTTGAGTCAGACAGTGTGGTGACCGGAGGCCCCCATGTGGCCGCATTTGTGGGACCCACAGGGGTGGGAAAAACAACCACCATTGCCAAGCTGGCCGCCCAGCTCACCTTCAGCCGGAAGCTCCGGGTGGGATTGATATCCATTGATAATTATCGAATCGGGGCCTTTGAACAGCTCAAGGCCTATGCCTCCATCATGGGGCTGCTCTGTGTGCCGGCATTTTCTGAAAAGGATCTTTCCGATGCCCTGGATCGCATGGGGCGTATGGACGTGGTGCTCATCGATACGGCAGGGCACAGTCATTTTGACAAGGAAAAACTCACAGAGGTGGGGGGCTTGATCCAGGGAGACCGTGGGATTTCGGTTCATTTAACCTTGAGTGTGACATCTGAATTTATTAATATGAAGGAAGCAGCATCCGCCTTTTCAACCCTGAATCCGGACGCCTATGTCTTTACAAAGGTTGATGAGAGCAAACGCTGCGGAAAAATTCTGGACCAGATAATGGATTACAATTTGCCGGTTTCATTGATAACCAATGGCCAAAAGGTTCCCGAGGACCTCATCGTTCCCGATAAGCAGAACCTGTTGAAAATTATCTTGGGCAGAGGACCTAAAGGAGAGGCTTAAACGTGGATCAGGCAAAAGGACTTCGAAAGATGGCAAGAGATCAGGCGCAGTTAAAGCGAGAGACCCTGGCTGCCTCGGGGCCCAAAACATATCCCAAGGTCATCGCAGTTACCAGCGGTAAGGGCGGTGTGGGCAAAACAAACGTGGTGGGGAATCTGGCTGTGGCCATGAGCCGCAGGGGTGCACGGGTGGCCATCATTGATGCCGACGTGGGCCTGGCCAATGTGGACATTCTCTTCAACCTCAGGCCGGATTACAATATCCGCCACGTGATTTCATCGGAGAAAACCCTCCAGGAAGTCATGATTAAATCAGAGCACGGCATTGATATCATACCCGGTGGCTCGGGATTTGCAGACCTTACCCAATTGGATGAAGGTGAAAAGTTCACCCTGCTCAGTGAATTTGAGACCCTGGCCGACCAGGCCGATATCATACTTGTGGATACCGGTGCCGGTATTTCGTCAAATGTGTTGTATTTCAACGCCGCCTGTGACGAATGCCTGGTCATTGCCACCACCGAACCCACCTCCATCACCGATGCCTACGCCCTGATGAAGGTCATGTCCCAGGAATACGGGACCCGGCATTTCCGGTTGGTGGTGAACATGGTGGATTCCGAAGCCGACGGAAAACGGGTCTATGCCTCATTGAGCAATGCCCTGACCAAGTTTTTGAA